>JAFMQP010000193.1 GCA_017354575.1 Acidothermales bacterium
CAGCCCGACGAACGAGAGCAGCACGGCGGCGAGCACCGCGCCGCCGAAGAACGCCTCCAGGCCGCGCGTCGGCAGCAGCGCGAGGACCGCGACGCCGGCGGCGGTACCCACGACCCGCCCGCCCATCGCCCAGCCCAGCACGCTGAGGTCGAGGGAGCGACGGCCCAGGACCGTGAGCGCCGACGTCGCGACCACGGCGACGATGAGCAGCGGGCCGGGGACGAGCGCCGGGTCGAGCAGCGCGAGCGAAGGGGCGCAGAGCAGGCCGAGCCCGAACCCGAGGCTGCACTGCATGCACACACCGACCGAGACGGCCACGAGGGCGAGGACGTACGTGACTACCCCCATCCGTCACCATCGGTCGCCACGTCCGGTACCTCCCGTCCGCACCATGCTAGGAGCCGGGCGGGCATCGGCGGCCGTTTCGTGGCGAAGGCAACAACGCCGGCGTCAGCTCCAGATGGTGACGTACACGGGCGGACGGAACCGCGACGGCGGCACGCCGGCGCCGGGAGAGCGCATCAGCTGCATCGCCTCGGGCGTGCCGAGGAAGCGGCGCAGCGAGCTGGTCGTCGGGCCGCGCCGGTCGCGGGACGGGGTGGTGGCGTACCAGCAGGTCTCCATCGGCGTCACCGGCGTCTCGACCACGGCGAGCGTGCCGCGCCGGATCATGCCGGCCACCAGGTGCAGGTACGCGGGTGCCATGCCGGCGCCGCTCTCCGCGGCGGCCCACGCGGCGGTCTGGGACACCTCGATCCGTGACTCCGTGACTCCGCGACGCGCAGCCGGCCCACAGCTTGCACGCGCTCGACGAGCTCACCGCGGTGCTCGGTGCGCGCAGCTACCCGAGGACGCGGTCCAGGTAGGCGTTGCCGAAGACGCGGTTCGGGTCGAGTTTGTCGCGTACGGCGACGAAGTCGGCGAGGCGCGGATGGCGTTCGGCGAGGGCGGCGGCGTCGAGCGAGTGCAGCTTGCCCCAGTGCGGCCTGCCCCCGGCGGCGACGGCGATGCGCTCGACCGCGTCGAAGTAGCGCCCGTGCGGCAGCGGGTGGTACTGGTGCACCGCCAGATACGCGCTCTCCCGCTCGTACGCCGTCGACAGCCAGACGTCGTCGGCCGCCGCGAACCGCACCTCGACGGGGAACGGCACCAGCTCGCCGCTGCGGCGGAGCCACGCGTCCACCTCACGCAGCACATCGCGGATCGCGTTGCGCGGCAACGCGTATTCCATCTCCTTGAACCGCACGCGCCGCGGTGAGCAGAACACACGGTACGACGCGTCGACGTACGTGCGCGCCGACAGCGCGCGTGCGCTGACGTTGTTGACCGCGGGCGTGAGCCGCGGCATGGCCGCGCAGAACCGGTTCACCAGACCGAACACGGTGTTCGAGAGGAACTCGTCGTCGAGCCAGCCGCGGAACGCGCCGACCGGTTGCGGCGGCGTGTCTTCGTGCACCCGGTTGTTGCGCTTGGTAAGCGCGAGCTTCGTGTGCGGGAACCAGTAGAACTCGAAGTGGTCGTTGCCGTCGACGAACGCGTCCAGCCCGTCGAGCACGCGGTCGAGCGGCATCGGCTCCTCGACGGCGCGCAGCAGGTAGGCCGGCTCGCACCGGAGCGTCAGCGCCGTGACGACGCCGAGCGCGCCGAGCCCGATGCGTGCCGCGTCGAAGATCTCCGGCCGTTCGTCGGCAGAGCACCGCACGAACGAGCCGTCCGCGAGGACCAACTCGAGCCCGTGCACCTGCGTGGCCAGGCCACCGAACCGCGCGCCTGTGCCGTGCGTTCCGGTGGCGATCGCGCCGGAGACGGTCTGCCTGTCGACGTCGCCGAGGTTCGTCATCGCCAGGCCGTGCTCGGCGAGTACCGCGTTGAGCCGGTGGATCGGCATACCCGCCTGTACGGTCACGAGCCCTGTAGGCGGATCGACCGCGACGACGTCCGTCATCCGGTCGAGCCGCATCAGGTGGCCGTCGGTCACGGCGACACCGGTGAACGAGTGGCCCGAGCCGGCCGCCTTCACCCGCCTTCCCTCCGCGGCGGCCGCCATGACGGCGTCCGCGACGCCGGCGGCGTCGGCCGGTGCGACGACCTTCGCGGGACGCGCCTCCTGGTTGCCGGCCCAGTTGCGCCAGCCGGTCGCGAACACGTGCACACCTCCTCCCGCGTACGTTACCGCTCCGCCCGTGCCACACATAGTTGGTCAGTTGACTTGGACGTACGCTCAGGTGACTCTTGTCGAATGGACGCCGAGACCTTCGCGCGTCTCTACCGGGCCACTGCCGGTATCGAGCCGCCGTTCGCAGTCGTCGACCTCGCGGCGTTCGACGCGAACGCGGCCGATCTGGTCACGCAGGCCGCCGGCAAGCCGATCCGGCTCGCGTCGAAGTCGGTACGCTGCCGCCCGTTGATCCGGCGTGTTCTCGACCTGCCAGGTTTCTCCGGCGTTCTCGCGTTCACACTGCCCGAGGCACTGTTGCTGGCGGCCGAGGTCGACGACGTCGTCGTCGGCTACCCCACCGCGGACGCCGGCGCCGTGCGCAGGCTGGCCGCCGACCAGGCACTGCTCCGGCGCGTCACGCTCATGGTCGACTCCGTCGAGCAGCTCGACTTCCTCGACTCCGCTGCCGGGCCGGCGCGCCCACCGCTGCGGGTCTGCCTCGAGCTCGACGCGTCCCTGCGGCTGCTCGGCGGCCGCGTCCACCTCGGCGCCAGGCGTTCGCCGGTGCACGAACCCCGCCAGGCCGGTGAGCTGGCGCGGGCGGTCGTGGCGCGGCAGGGCTTCCGGCTGGTCGGCGTGATGGCGTACGAGGCGCAGATCGCGGGAGTCGGCGACGCCCCGGTCGGCCGGCCGTTGCGTGGTCTCGCGGTACGCGGCGTGCAGCGGATATCCGGCGACGAGCTGCGCGAGCGGCGGGCGGCGGCGGTCGCGGCCGTCCGTGCCGTCGCCGACCTGGAGTTCGTGAACGGCGGCGGCACCGGCAGCGTCGCCCGCACCGCGAGCGAGCCCGCGGTGACCGAGGTCGCCGCGGGCTCGGGGCTGTTCGCTCCCGCGCTCTTCGACGGGTACCGCTCACTCGCGCTCCGCCCCGCGGCGTTTTTCGTGCTGCCCGTCGTACGTCGTCCGGCGCCGTCGATCGCGACGGTCTCCGGTGGCGGCTGGGTCGCATCCGGCGTGCCGGGTACCGACCGCCTGCCCGTGCCGGAGTGGCCGACGGGGTTGCGTCTCGTGGGCGCCGAGGCGGCCGGTGAGGTGCAGACGCCGCTGCGTGGTGCGGCGGCGGACACGTTGCACGTCGGCGACCGCGTGTGGTTCCGGCACGCCAAGGCCGGTGAGCTCTGCGAGCACGTGAACGAGCTCCACCTGGTCGACGGTGACCGCGTCCTCGCCACCGTGCCGACGTACCGTGGCGAGGGCAGGGCCTTCCTGTAGTCCAGGACGCCTGACCTGGACGTCTGTACGATGACTGCGTGACCAGGATGTCCGCGGACGAACGCCGTACCCAGCTCGTCGAGGCCGCGATCCAGGTGATGTGCCGGGACGGTGTCGCGGGCGCCACGACCCGGGCGATCGTGGCCGAGGCGGGCGTCCCGCTCGGCGTCTTCCACTACTGCTTCCGCTCGAAGGAGGAGCTGCTGCAGGAGGTTCTCGAGACCATCGTCGGCCGCGGGCTGCACGCGGCGCTTTCCACGGTCGGCCGCCGGCGCACCCCGCGCGCGGCGATGCGGGCGAGCCTGCGCGCGCTCTGGGAGGTCGTGGAGAAGAACCCGGAAGAGCACCTCGTCACCTACGAGCTCACCCAGTACGCGCTGCGCCAGCAGGGCCTCGCCGCCTTGGCGCGACGCCAGTACGACCACTACGTCACCAGCAACGTGCGGTACTTCGAGGCGCTCGCGGACGCGACCGGCGTGCGCTGGAAGAAGCCGCTGCCTTTCGTCGCCCGGCTGGTGGCCACCCAGCTCGACGGCATCACGCTGCGCTGGCTCGTCGACCGCGACACCGAGCAGGCGCTCGCCATGCTCGATGCGTGCGTCGACCAGGTGCTGAGTCTCACCCGGCCGGCCAGGGTCACGGGACGGTCTTGATCGGCAGCACGGTCACGGCCGCGACGACGGCCGTCACGAGGACGAGCAGGTAGAGCACCGTGTAACCCACGACGTCGCCGAGACCGGCGATGAGCGGGCCGCCGATCGCGGGCGCGAGGGCGTACGGCAAGAAGTTCGCGATGTTGATGACGCCGAGGTCCTTGCCGCGGTCGGTCGCGCGGGGGAGCACCTGCGTGACCAGTGCCTGGTCGACGGCGACGTACGACCCGTACCCCAGCCCGAGGACGGCGGCGCCGACCAGTGCCGCGGGCATCGTCGGGACGAACGCCAACAGCAGCCCGGCCGCGCCCTGCAGCACCGACGAGACGATCACCATCCGCCGCCGCTTGCCCGTGCGGTCGGAGACGATGCCCGTCGGGATCGCCGCGACGACGACGCACGCGGTGTACACGAGCACCAGGTAGACGGTGCCCGTGTCCGGGTTCGTGTGCACGCGGTCGGACAGGTAGAAGTACAGGTACAGCTGTGCGAGCGCGTTCGACAGCTGGATGAAGAACCGGCCGGAGAACGCCCAGGAGAAGTCCGCGTGCCGCAGCGGCCGGACGATCTCCGCGAGCACCCGGCGTGGCGCGAGCGGCGGCCGTTCGTCCCGACGCAGCGCGATGCCGCGCGTCAGCAACGCGAACGGCACCACCAGCACGAGCACGAATGCGCCTAGCGCGAGGTAGCCGGGGACGACACCGAGGATCACCGCGCCCACGACGACGATGCCGAGCAACGGCCCGGCCGACTGCGCGACGCCGTACCACGCGGAGACGCGCGCACGGCCGGACACCGGCACCTGGTCGGGCACCGCGGCGGTGAGCGCGGTGCCGACGGTCGACAGGCCGATCTGCGTGACGGCCCACACGGCGACGAAGCCGACCACGGTCCGCTGCGGCCCGAGGCAGGCGAGCGCCGCCGCCGAGACCACGGCACCGCCGAGCACCCAGACCTGCCGCCGTCCGCTGCGGGCGAGCGTGCGGTCCGACAGCATGCCGACGACGACGCTCACGACGACCGTCACCACGGCGGCGGCGATCGTCGCGTACGAGACGGCCAGTTCCTTGCCGAACGCGGCGATCCGCGGCGCCGCACCGGCCTGCCGCGGCAGCAGCACCTGCATGGCCGCGTAGATCACCATGTACAGGCCGAGGTTGGCGAGTGTCCAGAGTCCGACCCAACGCCGGCCCGCCGGCGCGGTCGGCTCTCGCAGGGCCGACGGCACGTCGACAGTCGTCACGACCTAGAGCGTGGGTGCCGGCGCCGTCTGTGTCAAGAGTCCTGGACGGTTGACCAAGTAGCGGGCGGGCGCGGGTCAGTCCTCGCTCGCCGCGTTCGGCAGCTGGGTCTTGATCTGGTCCATCACGGTGCTGTCCTGCAACGTGGTGACGTCGCCCATCTCGCGGTTCTCCGCGACGTCGCGCAGCAGCCGGCGCATGATCTTGCCCGACCGCGTCTTCGGCACCTCGGGAACGACCAGGATCTGCCGCGGCTTCGCGATCGGGCCGATCACCTTCGCCACGTGGTTGCGCAGCTCCTGGGCGAACGCCTCGCCGCTGACCTCGTCGCCCGCGGCCGCGCGGGGGATGACGAACGCCACGATGCCCTGGCCCGTGGTGGCGTCGCTGGCACCGACGACGGCCGCCTCGGCGACCTTGTCGTGGGACACCAGGGCCGACTCGATCTCCGTCGTGGAAAGCCGGTGACCGGACACGTTCATCACGTCGTCGACCCGGCCGAGCAGCCACAGGTCACCGTCCTCGTCCTTCTTCGCGCCGTCGCCCGCGAAGTACACGCCGTCGAAACGCGACCAGTACGTCTCGACGTACCGCTTGTCGTCGCCCCAGAGCGTCCGCAGCATGCCGGGCCAGGGGGCGGTGAGCACGAGGTAGCCGCCGGCGCCGTTGGGTACCGGCTTGCCCTGGTCGTCGACCACCTCGGCGCTGATGCCGGGCAACGGCTTCATCGCCGCGCCCGGCTTGCCGTGCGTCACCCCCGGCAGCGGGCTGATGAGCTGGGCGCCGGTCTCCGTCTGCCACCAGGTGTCCACGACGGGAGTGTCGTCGTGCCCGATGTTGTGCCGGTACCAGACGTACGCCTCCGGGTTGATCGGCTCACCGACGGTGCCGAGCAGCCGCAGCGAGGACAGGTCGTACTTCGCCGGGACGTCCGCGCCCCACTTCATGAACGTGCGGATGGTGGTGGGCGCGGTGTAGAGGATGGTGACCCCGTACTTGTCGATCATCTCCCACCAGCGGCCCTTGTGCGGTGTGTCCGGCGTGCCCTCGTACATCACGGACGTCGTGCCGTTGGCGAGTGGCCCGTAGACGATGTAGCTGTGGCCGGTGACCCAGCCGATGTCGGCGGCGGTCCAGAAGACGTCGGTGTCGGGCTTGAGGTCGAACACCGCCCAGTGCGTCCACGCGCAGTGCGTGAGGTAGCCGCCGGTGGTGTGCAGGATTCCCTTCGGCTTGCCGGTGGTGCCGCTGGTGTACATGACGTACAGCGGGTGCTCGGCGTCGAAGCTCTCCGGCGTGTGCTGGTCGCTCTGCCTGCCGACGACGTCGTGCCACCAGAGGTCGCGTCCGTCGGTCCAGTCGACGTCCTGCCCGGTGCGCCTCACGACCAGCACGTTGCGGACATCGGGGCAGCTCTGCAGAGCGGTGTCGACGTTCGGCTTGAGTGCACTCGGCGCGCCGCGGCGGTAACCGCCGTCGGAGGTGATGACGATGCGCGCGTCGCAGTCCTGGATGCGTGTCGAGAGCGCCTCGGACGAGAACCCGCCGAAGACCACCGTGTGCGGTGCGCCGATGCGGGCGCAGGCCAGCATCGCGACGACCGTCTCGGGGATCATCGGCAGGTAGAGGGCGACGCGGTCGCCGGCCTTGACACCGAGCTCGGTCAGCGCGTTCGCGGCCTGGCAGACCTCGCGCTGCAGGTCGGCGTAGGTGATCGTGCGGGTGTCGCCGGGCTCGCCCTCCCAGTGGAAGGCGACCTTGTCGCCGTTGCCGGCCTCGACGTGCCGGTCGACGCAGTTGTACGCGGCGTTGAGCCTGCCCCCGACGAACCACTTGGCGAACGGCGGGTTGTCCCAGTCGAGGACGCGGTCCCACTTCTTCGTCCAGGACAGCCGGCCCGCCTGTTCTGCCCACCACGCCTCACGGTCGGCGTCGGCCTTCGCGTACTCGTCCTCCTTGACGTTCGCGTTCGCCGCGAGGTCGGCCGGCGGTTGGAACCGCCGCTCCTCGTGCATCAGGTTGGAGAGGGCCTCGCTGCTCATCTCGGTCCGCCTCGCTTCTTCGCGTCTGTGCCGTGTCCTTTTGTGCTATCAGGTGGACCGG
>JAFMQP010000194.1 GCA_017354575.1 Acidothermales bacterium
GTCGATGTCCTTCCAGGTGACGTGGAAGGTGCCGATCGTCGTGCGGTAGCCCGCGCGGCCGGACGCGATGCGCACCGGACCGTACGTCACCTTGCCGCGGTACATCAGCCACGCCCGCTGTCTGGAGATGTCCACGCAGGCGCGGACCTTCTTCGACGTGCAGGGCGGCCCGGCGGCGGCCCTGGCCGGGCCCGACGTCAGCACGCCGAGTCCGAGGACCAGGCCGAGGCCCAGTGCCAGCGTCGTGATGGCGCGCAGGGCCAACCTGCCCGTCCTTGCGATGTTCGTCATGATCCCCCCGAGTGGCTCGCTGTGCCCGCGTCGGGCGGGCACGAGACGATCGTGGGGTGCGGGCAGTTGTCACGGGGGCCGTACGCCGTGCAAGGTACGCTGCCGTGCGTGCTGCTCTCGGACGGTGACATCAGGGCCCAGGTCGACACGGGACGGATCGGGCTCGAGCCGTACGACGCCTCGATGGTGCAGCCGTCGAGCGTGGACGTACGGCTCGACCGCTACTTCCGGGTCTTCGAGAACCATCGCTACCCGCACATCGACCCGTCGCAGGAACAACCCGACCTCACCCGTCTGGTCGAGCCCAAGGAAGAGGACCCGTTCATCCTGCACCCCGGCGAGTTCGTGCTCGGCTCGACGTACGAGGTCGTCACCCTGCCCGACGACGTCTCCGCGCGCCTGGAGGGCAAGAGCAGCCTGGGCCGGCTGGGGTTGCTGACGCACTCCACCGCCGGGTTCGTCGACGCGGGCTTCTCCGGCCACGTGACGCTGGAGCTGTCGAACGTCGCGACGCTGCCGATCAAGCTCTGGCCGGGCATGAAGATCGGGCAGCTGTGCTTCTTCCGGCTCAGCTCGCCGGCGCAGCAGCCCTACGGCTCCGGCGCGTCCGGCTCGCGCTACCAGGACCAGCGGGGGCCGACGCCGTCCCGCTCACACCTGAACTTCCACCGGACGAAGGTCTGACTAGGGACGCTCGCGCACCCAACCGGTCACGCGGCGCTCGCAGAAGAACGCCAGCGTCGGTACGACGCCCGCGAGGAACATGGCCACCATCCTGGTCAGGCTGAACCGCACCCGGCGCGCGAGGTCGGCGGCCGCCACCAGGTACACCATGTACAGGTATCCGTGCACCTGGCCGATGATGGCCACCGGTGTGTCGTCGTGCCCGAGGTACTTGACCGGCATCGCGACGAAGACGAGCAGGATCAGCAGCGTGCCGGTGACGTACGCCATCACGCGATACCGCACCAGCGCGCCGCCGACGCCTTTCGGCAGCTCCGCGGACACCGCGCCCGCGGCCGCCCCACTCACACTCGTGTGCTCCTCAGCCACGAACCGCCGCCTCCGTCACCGTGCGCCGCCCCGCGAGGCGCGCTCGTTCAGGTCCGCCAGGTACCTGTTGTACTCGGCCAGCTCCGCGTCGAGCTCGGGGTCGTCGTCCTCGTCGTCGTACGCCGCCGCGCCAATCGTGGCGACCGGCAGCGGGTCGGTGCCCGCGGAACCGGCGGCGTCGTCGGCTCGCGGCGCGTCCTCGACCGGGTGCAGCTCCTCGCGCACCATCCGGATCCACATGTAGACCACGAAGATCGCGAACGCCGGCCACTGGAACGCGTAGCCCCAGCTGCGTGCGTTGCCCGCCTCGCCGCGCCTGAACTGCCAGTACGCGAGGAAGCAGAACGACAGCACGAGGAGCACCGTGAGGGCGTGCAGCGCCAGCCACTTGGGAGTCAGCAGCCTGCGCACCCTTCGAGGGTACGTCGCTCAGCCGACCGCTCCGCACGCGGCCAGCACGAACGCGACCAAGACCACAGCGGCGAACGCGGTGAGAATGCCGGCGAGCGCTCCCACGACTCCCCGGCCGACCGAGACGCCGAAGCCCTCGGCGTAGAGCAGCGCCGTCAGCGCGAGCGCGGCCACCGCGGCGACCACGCCGACCACGGTGGTGGCGACGCCGGTGCCGAAGACCAGCTGGACGACGGCCTGCGGGACGACGCACAACCCCCAGACGATCGCCGTCTGCGTCGTCGCCGGGCCGGCACTCGTCTCGGTCGTGACCGAGCGCGCGACCGCGAGCGCGACGGACGCCGCGACGAGCGCGAGCAGGAGGCCGATGCCGGCCGCGACCGGCGCGACCAGGAACTGCAGGGGTGACCCGTGCCCGCGGACGCGCGCCGTGGCGTTCAGCTCCGCGGCGACGAGCAGGACCAGGTACGCAGTCCACCAGAACCGGGTGCCGCGGGCTGCCGCGAAGGTCCGGCGCGGCCTGGTGCACACGCCGGTCAGGAACGACCAGCCGCCGCCCGTCCACGACGGCGTCTCCGATGACGCCGCCGGCGTCCCGGGACCGGCGAGAGTGCGGGTGGCCTCCTCGCGACGCCGCTCCCGCTCGGCGTCGCCAGGCGTCCGCTCCCGCGCGAGTGCCGCGTCGATGAGCTCCAGGTCGACGTGGTCCTTGGGGCGGTTGAGCGCGGCCTTGAACGTCCGCAGCTCGGGCAGCCGGACGAACGGTACGCCGTCGATCCGCTCGGCGTCCGCGATCATGGCCCGCACGTCGCCGACGTAACCGGGGAACTCGAGCCGCTCCATGACGTCGAAGTCCGCCCGTGCCAGCGTCTCGCCGCCGTCGTCTCGCCGCCTGGCCGTCCACTCGGGTGTCGCCCGCAGCCGGGCGTACAGCTCGGGTGTCACCAGGAGATCGATGTCGGCGCCCTCCCGCAGTCCGCGGACGACGAGCGGGCCGCTGCCGAAGACGGCGAACTGGTCCGCCGGGAGGTCGAGGCCGCGGACCGCGTCCAGCAGCCGGGTGCGATCGATCGCCACGCCGTGAGCATATGCGAGTCGGCGCCACCGGGCGATGGCAACCGAACGTCGCACCACATGACGAAGCCCCGACTGTTCTCCGGGTGAGGCCTACGCCCTGGAAAGCGCTTGCCGGGAACGGCGACGGACGCGGGCGGTGCTCTCGCGCAGGGTGACCACCGGCGTGACCGTCTCGACGTGCCGCCGCCTGGTCGGCTCGGCGAGGGCGAGTGACATCACCCGCTCGCCGATCTCCTCCAGCGGCAGGTGCATCGTCGACAGCGGTGGGTTGAGGTGCCGGACGATCGGGATGTCGTCGAAGCCCGCGACGGACAGGTCGTCCGGTACGCGGACTCCGTTCTCCCGCAACGCCTCCAGCGCGCCGACGGCCATGACGTCGTTGACGCAGAACAGGGCCGTGCAGCGCACCTTGCGACGGAGCAGTTCGAGCGTGCCGTCGTAGCCGCCCGTCTGGCTGAACTCGTTCTCGACGACGGCGTCCTCAGCGAGCTCCACGCCGGCCTCGGCGAGCGCGTCCCTGAAGCCCTGGAACCGGTGCTTCACGGTGGTCAGCCGCGGCGGCCCGGTGAGGACCGCGAACCGCCGGTGCCCGAGGCCCAGGAGGGCGCGAGCCAGTTCGGCGGCGCCGCCGCGGTTGTCCGGCAGCACGGCGTCGACCGAGAAGTCGTGATGGCTCACCGCCGCCACGCGGCCACCGGCGCTACGGTACGGGGTCAGCTCGGCGCGCATCGCGTTCGTGTACGCGCGGTCCTCGAAGCCGCTGCCCAGCAACAGGATCGCGCGTGCCCGCTGGGCGCGCAGCACGGAGGTGTACGCCACCTCGCGCTCGGAGTCGCGGAAGGTGCTGGCGAGCATCACCAGCAGCCCCTGCTCGGTGGCCACCCGCATCGCCCCGCGGGCGATGTGGGCGAAGTACGGGTCGCTGACGTCGTGTGTGACCAGGCCGACGGTGCTGGACGTCGCCCGCGCCAGCGTCTGCGCGTGCGCGTTGGCCACATAGTGCAGGGCGCGGGCCGAGCTAAGGACCCGGTCCTTGAGCTCGTCGCGCACGTGCCGGCTGCCGTCACCGTTGAGCACGCGGGACGCCGTGGCCAGCGAAACGCCGGCCCGTCTGGCGACCTGCTCCAGAGTGACGTGCGGGCCCCCGGTGCGAGTCAACCCGCCTCCAACCCTTGACGTTGCCGAATGCCACAGCATAGCTTCTGGAAAGCGCTTGCCAAGGAAAGAGCCATGGCGCGGCGACGAGGAGCAGCATGACGGCTACGGTGACGGGTCCGGCTGCGGCAACGGGTGTCGCTCTGCCGCGCCCTGCTGCACCGTCCGCCCGTATTGCTCATGGACGAGCCGTTCGGCGCGCTGGACGCCCTCACCAGGGAGCAGATGAACGTGGAGCTGCACCGGATCTGGCGCGAGACCGGTACCACCGTCCTGTTCGTCACGCATTCGATCGCGGAGGCGGCGTACCTCGCGAGCCGGGTGGTCGTGATGAGCCCGCGGCCCGGCCGCGTGATCGAGGTCATCGACGTCGACCTGCCGCGCGACCGCGACTACGGCGCGGCCTTGCGCAGCAACGAGTTCGGCGACGCCACGTCCCGGATCCGTGGCCTGCTCGGCGCGCGGACGGACCCCTAGGAGAGGACGGCACGGATGGCGAGACGGCCCGTCGGCATCGTCATGAACGGTGTCACCGGACGCATGGGCTACAACCAGCACCTGGTGCGCTCGATCCTGGCGATCCGTGAGCAGGGCGGCGTCCAGACCGCGAGCGGCGACGAGATCTGGCCGGAGCCAGTGCTCGTCGGGCGAAACCCGGAGAAGCTGCGCCGGATCGCCGAACGACACGGGCTGACCCGTTGGACGACCGACCTGGAACAGGCGCTCGCCGCCGACAACGTCGAGGTGTACTTCGACGCGCAGGTGACGCACCTGCACGAGAAGTGCATCAAGCTCGCGATCGGCGCGGGCAAGCACGTGTACAGCGAGAAGCCGGTGGCGACCGACCTCGCCGGCGCGCTGGAGCTGGCCAGGGTCGCGCGTGCCGCCGGCGTCAAGAACGGCCTCGTCGCCGACAAGCTGTTCCTGCCTGGCATCCGCAAGCTCCGGCGGCTCCTCGACGGCGCGTTCTTCGGGCGGGTGCTGTCGATCCGCGGCGAGTTCGGGTACTGGGTGTTCGAGGGGGACTGGCAGGAGTCGCAGCGCCCGTCCTGGAACTACCGGAAGGAGGACGGCGGCGGCATCGTCCTCGACATGTTCTGCCACTGGCAGTACCTGCTGGAGAACCTGTTCGGGCCGGTGCGGTCGGTACAGGCCCTGGCCGTGACGCACATACCGGAACGTGCGGACGAGAAGGGCGAGCCCTACGCCGCCACCGCCGACGACGCCGCGTACGCCGTGTTCGAGCTCGGCGACGGCGTCGTCGCACAGGTCAACTCGTCCTGGGCCGTGCGGGTCAACCGCGACGAGCTGGTGGAGTTCCAAGTCGACGGCGTCGAGGGCAGCGCAGTGGCGGGGCTGCGGCGGTGCCGCGCGCAGCACCGGTCGGCGACACCCCGGCCGCGGTGGAACCCCGACATCCCCGCCACCGAGGACTTCCGCGCCCAGTGGAGCGAGGTGCCCGACAACGGCGTGATGGAGAACGGGTTCAAGCACCAGTGGGAGCTGTTCCTCCGGCACGTGGCCGAGGAAGCCCCGTTCCGGTGGGACTTCCTTTCCGGTGCGCGCGGCGTCCAGCTCGCCGAGCTGGCGCTGCGGTCGTCGGCCGAGGGCAGGCGGGTCGGCGTCCCCGAGCTGCGGGTGGACTGATGCCGACGTTGCGCCTGCCCGTGCCGGACGGGACCGTCCGCCCGTACACGTTCACCGGCCGCAAGCCGCCGCCCCCGCCCGACGGGCCCGCACGGAGCCGGATCGCGTACGCCGCCGTGCACGTCGTGGCCGACCCGCTCGCCGACAACACGCCGGGACGGCCCGCGCGGCTGGACTGGGACGCCACCCTCGCGTACCGGCACCACCTCTGGCGGCACGGCCTCGGCGTCGCCGACGCGATGGACACCGCGCAGCGCGGCATGGGCCTGGACTGGCCCGCGACGCGTGAGCTGATCCGGCGGGTCGGCGCCGAGCCCGGCCGTGGGGCGCTCGTCTGCGGCGCGGGCACCGACCAGCTGCCCGCGCGGGTGGAACGGCTGGACGACGTCACGGAGGCGTACCTCGAACAGTGCCAGGTCGTGGAGGACGCCGGCGCCACGGTCGCGCTGATGGCGAGCCGGCAGCTCGCGGCCGTCGCGCGCGGGCCGGACGACTACCCGGCCGTGTACGGCAAGGTGCTGCGGCAGCTCACCCGGCCGGCGCTGCTGCACTGGCTCGGGCCGATGTTCGACCCGGCGCTCACCGGTTACTGGGGTTCGGCCGACCTCGACGCGGCGACCGAAAGCGTGCTCGGCATCGTCGACGAGCACGCGGACCGGATCGACGGGGTCAAGGTGTCGCTGCTCGACGCCGCCAGGGAGGCGGCGTTCCGGTGCCGGCTGCCCGACGGCGTCCGCTGCTACACCGGTGACGACTTCGGGTATCCCGAGCTGATCCGCGGTGACGAGAACGGTGCGAGCGACGCGCTGCTCGGCGTCTTCGACCCGATCGCGCCGGTCGCCGCGGCCGCGCTGCACGCGCTCGACGCCGGCGACGGGGCGGCATACGAGCGATGGCTCGCGCCCACCGTTCCCCTGGCCCGGCACCTGTTCGGCGAACCCACGTACCACTACAAGACCGGCATCGTGTTCCTCTCCTGGCTCGCCGGGCACCAGGAGCACTTCACCATGGTGAGCGGCATGCAGGGCGCGCGCTCGGTACCGCACCTCGCCCGGGCGGCCGTCCTCGCCGACGAGGCGTGCCTGCTGCCCGACGCCGAGCTGGCCGCCGCTCGGCTGGGTACCTTCCTAGCCGTCGCGGGGGTGGACGCGTGACCGTCCGCGCGGGCTTGGAGCGGCTCAGCCTCAACCAGGCCACCGCGGGGAGCTGGTCGGCGCTGGAGGCCGTGAAGGGCTGCGCCCGGGCCGGCGTCCCCGGCGTCGGCCTGTGGCGGGAGCCGGTCGCCGACGCCGGCGTCGAGCGGGTGGCCAAGGCCGCGCGGGACGCCGGTGTCCGGGTGTCCTCGCTGTGCCGCGGCGGGTTCTTCACCACCGGCGACTCCGCGGGGGAGAACCGCCGGGCGGTGGACGAGACCGCGGCGCTGGGTGCGGAGGTGCTCGTCCTCGTCTGCGGTGGCGTCCCCCCGGGCAGCCGCGACGTCGACGGCGCCCGCGCCCGCGCCCGGGACGGGATCGCCGAGCTGGCGCCGTACGCACAGGCGGCGGGCGTACGCCTCGGCGTCGAGGCGCTGCACCCGATGTTCTGTTCGGACCGGTCCGCGGTGGTGACGCTCGACCTCGCGCTGGACCTGGCCGAGCCGTTCCCCGCCGACGTCGTCGGTGTCGTCGTCGACGCGTACAACATCTGGTGGGACCCGAACGTCCACCGCGCACTGGCCCGCGCGGGTGGCCGGATCCTCAGCTACCAGGTGAGCGACTGGGTGACGCCCCTGCCGGCGGGGGCACTGCA
>JAFMQP010000195.1 GCA_017354575.1 Acidothermales bacterium
GCCGCTCGCCGGCTCGGCGCCGACGCCCGAGGAGGCGCGCACCGAGCTGGCGCGGCTGTACTGGACCTGGACGGGCGGGGCGACGCTCGCGCAGTTCCGCTGGTTCTCCGCGTTCACGGCGAGGGACGCGAAGGCCGCGGTCCAGCCGCTGGGCCTGAGGCCGTTGTCCGAGGGCTCGGACCTGTTGGCGCTGCCGGACGACGCGAAGGCGTACGCGGACTACGAGGCACCCGCGTCGCCGTGCTACGCGCTCGTAGGCTGGATCGACGGCGTCGTGCTGCTCCGCCGCGACCTCGCGTCGATGCTCGACCCGGCGGACGCCGGGCGCGGTCTCGGCACCATCGACAACCGGCCGCTCGGCGAGCTCCGCGACCTGCCGGCGCAGGGCATCGTCGACCGCGGCCGCCTCGTCGGGCTCTGGGACTACGACCCGGACGCCGGCGAGATCGCCTGGGCGTCGTTCGTGCCGCCGGACGACGCGCTGCACGACGCGGTGGAACGGACGGCGGCGTTCGTCCGCGACGAGCTGGGCGACGCCCGCGGCAGCAGCCTCGACAACCCGGCGTCCCGGCGGCCGAAGCTGGCGGCGTTGCGCGCGTTGCGCTGACCCGTCGTCAGCCGCCGACGAGCCGCTGGCGCTGGCGGCCGAGGCCGTCGATCTCGAGCTCCATGACGTCGCCGGCGGCGAGGTACGGGAACCGCCCGGACAACGCGACGCCCTCGGGCGTGCCGGTGTTGACGACGTCGCCCGGCTCCAGGGTCAGGTACTGGCTGAGATGCCAGACCAGGTAGCGCACCGGGAAGATCATGTCCGCGGTGGTGGAGTCCTGCCGCACCTCGCCGTTCACCCACGTCCGCAGGCCGAGTCGCTGCGGGTCGCCGATTTCGTCGGCGGGGACGAGCCACGGGCCGAGCGGGTTGAACGTCGGGCAGCACTTGCCCTTCGACCACTGCCCGCCCGACTGCTCCAGCTGGAACTCGCGCTCGGACACCTCGTTGCTGACGGCGTAGCCCGCGATGTACGCGTCGGCGTCGTCGGGGGAGTCGAGGGAGCCCGCCCGCCTGCCGATGACGACCGCCAGCTCGACCTCCCAGTCGGTACGGCGCGACCCTCGCGGGATGCGCACGTCGTCGTCGGGGCCGACGACCGTGTTGGGCGTCTTGAGGAAGACGATCGGCGTCGCCGGCGGCTCCGCCCCCGACTCGGCCGCGTGCGCGACGTAGTTCTGGCCGATGCACGGCACGGCGCTCGGCCGTGCGACCGGCGCGCCGACCCGCAGTCCCGCCGGGTCGAGCACCGGCAACCGCCCGGCGTCCAGTGCGTCGCGTGCCCGGGCGACGCCGTCGCCCGCGAGGAACGCGCCGTCGATCTCGGCTGTGACCGGCGTGAGGTCGTAGGTCGTGCCGTCCGCCTCGACGGCGGGGCGTTCGTCGCCCACCGGCCCGAGCCGCAGCAGCCTCATCCGACCTCCAGGGAAATGTGAACAACGCCAACGGCGTTGCCAACCCTATGACCGACTTCGACCCCGCCCTCTCCGACCTGCTCGCCAAGCACAACCAGGGCGTACTCGCGACCATCCGCGGGAACGGACGCCCGCAGCTGTCCGTCGTCACGTACACCTACGACCCCGACGACGGCGTCATCAGGGTCTCCATCACCGCCGACCGGGCCAAGACCGCCAACCTGCGACGTGACCCGCGGGCCACGTTCGAGGTCACCAACACCCGCGGCTGGGGGTACGCGGTCGCGGACGGCGAGGCGGAGCTGAGTCCCGTCGCCCAGCGTCCCGACGACGCCACCGTCGAGGAGCTGATCGACGTCTACCGCGCGGTGCAGGGCGAGCACCCGGACTGGGACGACTTCCGGGCCGCCATGGTGCGCGACCGGCGCGTCGTGCTCACCATCCGCGTCGACCACGTCTACGGGGCCGTCGCTCCGTAGGGGGTTGGCATACTGGACCCGGACATCACGAACCCCGAGGAGCGGACCTGACGCAGGAAAGTGGCGCGGCGACGCGTGCGGCCGCGCGGCGCAGGACGTTCGCCGTCATCAGTCACCCGGACGCGGGCAAGTCCACGCTCACCGAGGCGTTGGCGCTGCACGCGCGCGTCATCGGCGAGGCCGGCGCCGTGCACGGCAAGTCCGGCCGCCGGGGCGTGGTCTCGGACTGGATGACGATGGAACGCGCCCGCGGCATCTCCATCACGTCCGCCGCCTTGCAGTTCGGGTACGGCGACGTCGTCGTCAACCTGCTCGACACCCCCGGCCACGCGGACTTCTCCGAGGACACCTACCGTGTGCTCGCCGCCGTCGACTGCGCGGTCATGCTGCTGGACGCGGCGAAGGGCCTGGAGCCGCAGACGCTGAAGCTGTTCGAGGTGTGCCGCTACCGCCGCATCCCCGTCATCACGTTCGTCAACAAGTGGGACCGGCCGGGACGGCACGCGCTGGACCTGATGGACGAGATCGAGCAGCGCATCGGCCTGCGCCCGACACCGTTGACCTGGCCGGTGGGTGAGGCGGGCGCGTTCCGCGGCGTGCTCGACCGGCGCACCGGCGAGCTCGTCCGCTTCCTGCGCACCAGCGGCGGCGCCAGGCGCGCGCCCGAGTTGCGCCTCGACGCCGACCGGGCGGCGGCCGAGGAGGGCGCCGCGTGGCACACCGCCGTCGAGGAGGCCGAGCTGCTCTCCGCCACCGACCAGGACCACGACGAGAAGGCCTTCCTCGCCGGCGAGACGACGCCGGTCCTGTTCGGCGCCGCGGTGCTGAACTTCGGCGTCGGCCAGCTGCTCGACACGCTCATCGACGTCGCGCCCCCGCCGGGCCCGCGCGAGGACGCCGGCGGAACGCCGCGTCCGCTGGACGCGGCGTTCAGCGGGTTCGTGTTCAAGGTGCAGGCCGGCATGGACCGCGCGCACCGCGACCGGCTGGCGTTCCTGCGCGTGTGCTCCGGCGTGTTCGAGCGCGGCATGGTCGTGACGCACGCGGGCACGGGCAAGCCGTTCGCCACCAAGTACGCGCAGCAGGTGTTCGGCCGCGAACGCAGCACCGTCGACGTCGCGTACCCGGGCGACATCGTAGGCCTGGTGAACGCCTCCGCGCTGCGCATCGGCGACACCCTCTACGACGCCGAACCCGTTGCGTACCCGGGCATCCCGAGCTTCGCGCCCGAGCACTTCGCCGTCGCCCGCGCCGCCGACACCGGGCGCGCCAAGCAGTTCCGCCGCGGCATCGAGCAGCTCGAGCAGGAGAACGTCGTGCAGGTGCTGCGGTCCGACCGGCGCGGCAGCGCGGCGCCGGTGCTCGCCGCCGTCGGGCCGATGCAGTTCGAGGTCGTCGCGCACCGGCTGGAGCACGAGTTCGGCGCCGAGGTCCGCCTCGACCGGCTCGACTACCGGCTCGCCAGGCGGACGGCCGCCGCAGCCGTCGACGCGCTGAACCGGGAGCGCGGCGTCGAGGTGCTCGAACGCACCGACGGCGAGCTGCTCGCGTTGTTCGCCGACGTCTGGCGGCTGCGTTCCGTCGCACGTGATCACCCGGACGCCTTGCTCGAACCA
This sequence comes from Acidothermales bacterium, assembly GCA_017354575.1. Taxonomy (GTDB): domain Bacteria; phylum Actinomycetota; class Actinomycetes; order Streptosporangiales; family WHST01; genus WHST01. Next base: position 3,559 of record JAFMQP010000195.1, read on the forward strand.
CTGATCGCGGGTGCGGTCGACTGACCGTGTCGGAGTACCGGCCGGTAACGATATGCTCGTTCCGCGTTGCCGCGCCCCCGGGAGGAAACCATGACGGACGCCGGACCGAGCGCCGAGAGGCCGACAGCGGCCGGGATCTACGACGTCTACCTGGGTGGCTCGGACAACACCGAATCCGAACGCGCGGCGGCCGAGCGGCTGCGTCAGGTGCTGCCTTACGCCGCCGACTCCGCCTGGGCGAACCGGTCGTTCCACCAGAAGGCGACCAGGTGGCTCGCCGAGCAGGGCATCACCCAGTTCATCGACCTCGGCGCCGGGCTGCCCACCCAGGACAACACGCACCAGGTCGTGCACCGCGTCGCGCCCGAGGCCCGGGTGGTCTACGTCGACCACGAGGACCGGACCGTCACGCGCGCCCAGGAGCTGATCGCGAACCTGCCGACCGTCCGGTTCGTCAAGGGCGACATCCGCGACGTCGACGGCGTGCTGAACGACCCGGCGCTGCGGGAGATAATCGACTTCGACCAGCCGGTCGCGCTCCTCTGCACGGCCATCGTCCACTTCGTCGACGAGCGGGACGACCCGTGGGGCGTCGTCGACGGTTACGTGAAGCCGCTCGCCCCGGGCAGCTACCTCGCGCTCACCCACCTCACGGCCGACAAGCAGTCGCCCAAGGTGCTGCGGACGATCAACGACGTCTACCGCAACGCCAACGAGATGATCCACCTGCGCAACCGGGACCAGGTCGAGTGGTTCTTCCGCGGCCTCCAGCTCGTGCCGCCGTACGAGGGCGCGCCCCCGAAGGTGACGTTCGTCGGGCTCTGGGGTTGCGAGGACCCGAAGGAGGCCGACGACGACAGCGGCCGCTGGCTCTACTGCGGCGTCGCCCGCAAGCCCTGACCCCGGCCGTCAGGGGTTGTCGAGGACCTCGCGCAACCGGCGCGCGAACGCCTCCGGCTTACCGGCGTACCCGTCCTCACCGCCGACGAAGCCGCCGTGGTGGCTCGGGAACACCGTCACCTGCTGGCCGAGCAGCTCGGCGGCGGCGACGGACGTGCGCCCGGTGAAGGTGCCCTCGGACTCCTCGCCGACGGCGATCACGACGCGCGTCGGTGCCGCCTCCAGCGCGGCGACGTCGGGACGGTAGTCGCTGATCGCCCAGGACCGGTCGGAGAGCAGCGGGTCGTCCCGTGAGCCGTCGTCGGCTGCCGGCATCCCGAACCGGGCGGGGTCGGGCGCGGGCTGCGCGAAGTAGTCGTCGGTGAACTCGCCCCGCCACGAGGCCATCGCGACGAAGGCGGCCATGCCGGCGCCCCAGCCGTTGGCCTCGTACACGTCCCGGAAGCCGGCGCGGGCACGCTCCGCCGCGGCGGCGTCGGGGAGCACCGGGATCATCGGCGGCTCGTGTGCCACCAGGGTGGTCACGTCGTCGGGGTACGCGGCCACGAGCGCGAGCGCGGTGACCGCGCCGCCGCTGCTCGCGAACATCTCGACCGGTCCCGCGCCGAGCGCCTCGATCACGGCGTGCACGTCGCCCGCCTGGACCTCGGGTCTCTGGTCGACCCGGCCGTCCTTGCGGACGGAGCGACCGAGACCGCGCGGATCGTAGGTGACCACGGTGCGGTCGGGAAAGTGTGACCTCAGCGCGGTGAAGCCGCTGGCGTCCATCGGCTGGCCGATCATGACCAGCGGTGGCCGCCCGTCGGCGGTGGGCAGCGGGCCGTGGACGTCATAGGCGATGTCGACCTCGGCCGTCTCGAGAACCTTGTTAGTCGTCATGTCGGTATCGACCTGTCGCGGACGGAAAACTCATCGGACCGCGCTGTCGAGCAACGCGGCGGGCACGGCGAGGTCGTCGACGGCACACAGGCGGGCGATCGCCTCCGCGCCGTCCGCCGCGCAGGCGGCGGCGACCGCGTCGATCAGCTCGTCGTAGTCGGCGCCGGTCTCGCCCGCGTAGGAAGCGGTCATCCGGCCCCACTCGTCCCAGGGCAGCGTCTCGACCCGGCGCAGCGAGGCGAGGTCGCGGACCGCATTGCCGCGGATCTCGCCAGGCCCCCATGCGTGCTCCGTGCCCCAGACGCCGAACGTCGCGCCGTCGACGGCGCCCCGGCGGTAGGCGCCCCATGCCTCCCCGCCGGTGAGGAACTGACCGGGCACGAGGTCCTCGGGACGCTCCAGCGTCTGCTGCCCGAGGATCTCGGGGTCGATGCGCACCCAGCGGCGTTCCTCCGGGTGCCGGTACTCCACGACCCAGTGGTCGACGTGGAGCCCGCGCTGGAAGTACGTGGCGAAGCCACATCGCGCACGCGCCGGGATGCCGCGGAACCGGAGGAACGCGCAGGCGAGCACCGCGAAGTGCCGGCAGGTGCCGACGACCCGCTCGTCGAGCGGACGCGCCTCGGTGAGCGGACGCGGGCTGCGCGCGAGCAGCAGGTCGACCAGCTCACCCATCGGCCGGATGTTCCGCTCCACCTGCCATTCGTCCGGCAGCCCGGCCTCGGTCGCGTCGCCCGGCTGGACCACCAAGCCCTGGGCGGCGGCGCAGAGCGCGACCGGATCGTCGGGCAGCCCGGCGAGCGGCGGGGCCTGTGCCTCGTCGAAGCTCGTGAACGGTCCTGGCCGGGCGTAGTCGAGCACGTCGTCGAGCACGTGCCAGAGGTTACGCGCGGGCACCGACGGTCCGGTCGAGATGCAGGAGAGACCGCGAACCTCGGTGGCACACTTCGACAGGACGGCCCCGGTTGGGTTTACAGTCGTGGCTGATGTGGGTGCAGTACATTCCGGACGAACGAATTTGGCGCGAGCTGCCGGTGGTTCTCCTCGCGGCGCTGTCGGTGTGGGGATTGGTTTCCCCGCGTACGCAGTGGCCGGTGCTGTGGGGCTGGCAGCGCCGCTACCGCCACCTGCAGGAACCGCGGGAGCGCGCGGAGACGATACGTCGATCGGTCATCGTCCCGCTCATCATCGGCGTCGTCCTGGGGCTGATCTTATGGCCTCAAAGATGACCGCCTAACGCTCGCCGCGCCGCGCTCTCCAAAGCCATCTCGACAATTGCCCGGTCACACCGGGGCCATGTCGACGAAGCGGCTGTAGTGCCCCTGGAACGCGACCGTCACCGTCTTGGTGGGGCCGTTACGGTGCTTGGCCACGATCAGGTCGGCCTCGCCCGCGCGCGGCGACTCGCGCTCGTACGCGTCCTCGCGGTGCAAGAGCACCACCATGTCCGCATCCTGCTCCAGCGAGTTGTGCAGGGCGATGCCGTTCGCAACGAAGTTGTGCGCGCCCAGGACCGTCGCGTCGAACACCGGCTGCTCGCCCATCGGTTCGATCGTGACGATCGTGTCCCAGTACACGTCGTTGGTGGCAAGCACGTCGAGCTCGGCATCCCCCAGGACGGCCGCGACGCGAGCGAGCCGGGTCCGGCTGGGGGCATGCTTCCACAGCGTGCTGCCACAGAACTTCGTGCCCATCGCGGTGGCGAACTCGCGGTGCGTGATCTGCTTGTCCCGCAAGGCGACTCTGACACGCTCCCAGATCTCGACGGGAACCGTGTCCAGGTTGGTGTTCCCGGTGACGCCGCGCAGCTGTGCGGCGACCACCGCCCCCGTCTTGCCTCGCTCACCGTGAACGCCGATCTCGTCGAGGAACCGCAGTTGGTTCTCGGCCCCGTAGATGTACAGGTGATAGCCGTCCCGGTAGCCGGACTTCCGCACCGAATTGATCCTCGTGAAGACGTTGAACCGGAGCAACAGGCAGGCGAGCTCGTCGACGAGCCTCCGACTCGTCGAGGCGTAGCAGATGCGGCCTTGACGGGTGGTCGAATCCCAGCGGACGGAG
>JAFMQP010000196.1 GCA_017354575.1 Acidothermales bacterium
GCACGGCGGCCACGACCCGGCCGGCGGCGTCGGCGAGCAGGACGGGCGTGCAGTCGGCGACGCGGACGGCGAGCGGCAGGTGCGGCCGGGCCGTGACCAGCGCGTCGACCCGGGCGGGGGCGTCCGGCCACGGCCGGTCCACGACGGCGACGTCCGCGCCGTGCACCTGGTGCATCCAGACGACACGAGTCGGGTCGGTGTCGATGGCCGCCGCCACGCGGTGCCGGTTCTTCGCGACCGCCGCGGCGTCGTCGTCCCCGGGCGCGCCGCCCAGGTTCAGCTCGGCGTACGGGCCCGCGCTGACCCCGCCGTACCGGTCGGTGAACGCCGCGCGCACGCCGGGCGCGATCTCGTGCCGGTCCAGTCCCATGCCGCCAGTCTCTCGCGGCGCGGGCGTCACTTCAGGAAGTCGGGCACGTCGAGGTCGTCGTCGTCATCCACGAACGGCCGCCGCGGCGGCTCGTGGCCGTTGCTACGCGCGCCGACGCCGTTCGGCTCCCGCGGCGGGCGCGGCGCGTGGCGCTCGTACGGCTCGTCCGGCGTGGGAGAACGGCGCGGCTCGGCACGCACCTCCGATTCGAGCCGACCGACCTTCATCGGCCGCTCGGCGTCGGGGCGCGGCTCCGGCCGTGCCTCGGGCCGCTGCTGCGACTGGCCGTTCGACGACGCCGGCTGGCCCGGCGGCGGCTGGTCGACCTGCCCGGGACGCGACCTGTTGCTCTTCTGCCTGGGCGCGCCGCCGTCGAAGCCCGCGGCGATGACGGTGACCCGCACCTCGTCGCCGAGAGCGTCGTCGATGACGGCGCCGAAGATGATGTTGGCGTCCTGGTGCGCCGCCTGCGAGACGAGGTTCGCGGCCTCGTGGATCTCGAACAGGCCGAGGTCGGAGCCGCCCGAGATGGACAGCAGCACGCCGTGGGCGCCGTCGATGGACGCCTCGAGGAGCGGGCTGGACACGGCCAGCTCGGACGCCGCCACCGCGCGGTCGTCGCCGCGTGCGGAGCCGATGCCCATCAGCGCGGACCCGGCGCCGGACATGATCGACTTCACGTCGGCGAAGTCCAGGTTGATCAGGCCGGGCGTCGTGATCAGGTCGGTGATGCCCTGCACACCGGAGAGCAGCACCTGGTCGGCGGCCTTGAACGCGTCGAGCACGCTGACCGCGTGGTCGGAGATGGAGAGCAGCCGGTCGTTCGGGATGACGATGAGGGTGTCGACCTCCTCGCGCAGCCGTGCGATGCCGTCCTCTGCCTGCGCGCCGCGCCGCTTGCCCTCGAACCCGAACGGGCGGGTCACCACGCCGATGGTGAGCGCGCCGAGCGACCGCGCGATGTTCGCGACGACCGGCGCGCCGCCGGTGCCGGTGCCGCCGCCCTCGCCCGCGGTGACGAAGACCATGTCGGCGCCCTTGAGCACCTCCTCGATCTCCTCGCGGTGGTCCTCGGCCGCCTTGCGTCCCACGTCCGGGTTCGCGCCTGCGCCGAGACCTCTGGTCATCTCCCTGCCGACGTCGAGCTTGACGTCGGCATCGCTCATCAGCAGCGCCTGCGCGTCGGTGTTGATGGCGACGAACTCGACCCCCTTGAGGCCGACCTCGATCATTCGGTTGACGGCGTTGACGCCGCCGCCACCGATGCCGACGACCTTGATGACCGCCAGGTAGTTGTGCGGTGCTGTCACGTCGAGGTCCCTCTCGCTCGCTTACGCGCGGATCCCGGTGCCCTGCCGGGCAGCGACTCTAACCCTCAACTCAAGGGTTAGAGTTATGTCAACCTGTTGTCTGCTCCGCAGCGTAGAAACGGCCGGAAGGCAAAGCAAAGACGCGGACCGGCGTGTCGTGAGGAGGCCGTCAGCGCCTGACGGTCGCGACGTCCGGGCTGCTGACGTCGTAGACCCGGCCGTGCGGCTGCGCCTTGCGCAGCGTGGTGAACACCCGCGCCTTGCGGTCGGAGCGGTCCGCGTTCCCCCACACCACGACGACGTGCTTCGCGAGCTGCAGCGAGACGGAGTCCGGGGTCGCCGCCGAGACGGTGTGCACCTGCCGGGCGAGCGGGCGCGGCAGCGCCACGACGACCGCGAGCGCGGACCGCGTCGCGGCGTCGTCCGGCTCGGGGTTCGCGACGCTCAGCGCCGGCAGTTGCGGGCGCGCGGTCGAGCGGGCGACGACCACGGCGGTGCGGTCGACGAGCCACCACGCGCCGTTGCGCTGCACGGCCGCGACGGGCACGCGCTCCCGTACGGAGATGTGCACGGTGTCGGGCCAGTCGCGGTACGCCTTCACCGCGGCGACCTGCACCAGGCTCGCGACCCTTGCCTGGACGGCCCGGAGGTCGACCCTGGCGAGCGGCGTCCCCACGGGAACGGCCGCGGCGGCGCGTACCTGCGCGGCGGTGAGCCGGTGCGTCCCGGTGACGGCGACCCGGTCGGCGGCGAACACGGTGGAGCCGTAGATGACGTACGTCCAGCCGCCGGCGAGCAGCACGACGAGAACCAGGCCGAGCAGCCACATCCGGCCGCCGCGGCGGCGGGGGCGACGGTCGTCCGGCCGGACCTCGCGTGCGCTCGCGCGGTCGCGGGTCGTGCTCATCCGCGCTCCTGTGACGACAGCAGGTCGACGACCTCCGGCCCGATCATGGTCACGTCGCCGGCGCCGATGGTGAGTACGAGGTCGCCGGGACGGGCGAGGCGGGCGAGCAACCCGGGCACGGCCGACCAGGACGGCTCGAACCTGACGTGTTCGGGCGGCAGCGGCACGGCGTCGGCGACCAGCGCGCCGGTGACCCCCGGCTCGGGATCCTCGCGGGCGGCGTAGATCTCCATCACGACGACGTCGTCCGCCAGCCCGAGCGCCCGGCCGAACCGCTCCGCGAACAGCCGGGTGCGGCTGTACAGGTGCGGCTGGAAGCACGCGACGATCCGCCCCACGCCCGCGACGTCGCGGGCGGCGGCGAGGTCGGCGGCGATCTCGGTGGGGTGGTGCGCGTAGCTGTCGAAGACGCGGACGCCGCCCGCCGTGCCCTTCGCCTCGAACCTGCGGCGCGTCCCGCCGAACCGGCGCAGCCCTTCGGACACCCGGGCGAACGGGTGTCCGAGGCCGAGGCAGACCGACAGTGCCGCGCACGCGTTGCGCACGTTGTGCACGCCGGGCACGGCGACGTCGACCGCGCCCAGCCGGCGGCCGTCGTGGACGACCTCGAACGTGGAGCCGAGGCCGTGGCCGACGACGTCGACCGCACGCAGGTCGGCGCCCGGGTCGGTGCCGTACGTACGGACGTCGATGCCCCGCTGCCCGGCGGCATCGACGAGGGCAGCGGCCCCGGGGTCGTCGGCGCAGGCGACGAGGAAGCCATCCGGGTCGATGCGGTCGAGGAACCGCACGAACGCGTCCCGGTACGCCGCCTCGGTGCCGTAGTTGTCGAGGTGGTCGGCCTCGACGTTGGTGACGACGGCGGCGTACGGCGAGAGCATGAGGAACGAGCCGTCGCTCTCGTCCGCCTCCGCGACGAACACCTCGCCGCTGCCGTCGTGCGCGTTGGCGCCGGACTCGTTCAGCTCGCCGCCGATCGCGAACGACGGGTCGACGCCGCAGTGCTGCAGCGCGACCGTCACGAGCGACGTGGTGGTGGTCTTGCCGTGCGTGCCCGCGACGGCGATGCCCCGGCGATCGGCCATCACGCTCGCGAGGGCGGCGGCGCGCGGCAGCACCCGCACGCCCTTGTCGCGGGCGGTCACGAGCTCGGGGTGGTCGGGGCGGACCGCTGTGGACACGACGAGGGTGTCGACGTCGACGACGTGCGACGGGTCGTGCCCGACGTGCACCTCGGCGCCGACCGCCTCGAGCGCGGACAGCATGCGCGACTGCTTGGCGTCGCAGCCGGAGACGGCGGCACCCCTGGACAGCAGGATCCTGGCGATGCCCGACATGCCGGCGCCACCGATGCCCATGAAGTGGGTGTGCCCGAGCCGGTCGGCGGGGACGAGCGGGACGGGTTCGACCAGGCTCACGCGTACGCCTCCCCTGCGGTCGGCAGCGAGCATCCGGCGACGAACCGGGGTTTCCCACGGTCCGCTGGGCGTGCAAAGCCCTGGTTGATCATGAGAACATGATCAACCAGGAGCGCGGCGCGCGGCATCCGTGCGGACGTCATGCGGCGCCCTCCCTCTGGCCCCTCTCGCGGACGGCGCGCATCACGAGGTCGCGCAGCCGCTCCCCCGCGTCCCTGCGGCCCAGGGTCGCGGCGGCCTTCGACATGGTCGCTAGCCGGCCGGCGTCGAGCAGCACCGGCAGCAGTTGCTCCCGCAGCCACGCCGCGTCGAGGTCGCCGTCGTCGACGATCAGGCCGCCGCCCTCGGCCTCGATCGGCGCGGCGTTGCGGCGCTGCTCGCCGTTGCCGATCGGCAGCGGGACGTACGCGGCCGGTAGGCCGACGGCGGTGAGCTCGGCGCAGGTCATCATCCCGGACCGGCACAGCGCCATGTCTGCGGCGGCGTACGCGAGGTCCATGCGGTCGACGAAGCTCTGCAGCACGTACGGCGGCGAGCCCTCAGGCAGGTCGACCTCCACCGTGTTGTTCGGGCCGGTGATGTGCAGCACCTGGACGCCGGCGGCGGCGAGGTCGGCTGCCGCCGAGCGGATGGCCGCGTTCACCGAGCGGGCGCCCTGCGAGCCGCCGAAGACCAGCAGCGTCGGGCGGTCCGCGTCCAGGCCGAAGCCGCGGCGGGCCTCGGCACGCGACGCGGCGCGGTCGAGATCGAGGATCGCCCGGCGCAGCGGCACGCCGGTGACCTCGGCGTGCGGCAGCCTGGTGCCCGGCACGGTGACGGCGACGTACTGCGTGAAGCCCGCGCCGACCCGGTTCGCGAGTCCGGGCAACGGGTTCGCCTCGTGTACGACGATCGGCACGTGGCGGCGGCGTGCGGCGAGGTACGCGGGCAGCGCGACGTATCCGCCGAAGCCGACGAGGACGTCCGCCTTCTTCTCGTCCAGCACCCGGGCCGCGGCGCTCACCGCCTTCGCCACCCGGACGGGCAGCGAGACCATCTGCGGGCTCGGCTTGCGCGGCATCGGTACCGGCGGGATCAGCGCGAGGTCGTAGCCGCGCCGCGGCACCAGCATGGTGTCGAGGCCGCGTTCGGTGCCGAGTGCGGTGATGCCGACGGTGGGGTCGCTCTCGCGCAGCACGTCCGCGAAGTTCAGCGCGGGTTCGATGTGTCCCGCGGAGCCGCCGCCGGCCAGTACCACGTGCATCCTCGTCCGAGCCCGCTTCCCTGTGTCGTGTCTACTTACTGGCGCCCTTGGCGGCCGGGCCGTAGCCCAGCCAGCCGACCGCTCGCGCGAGCGGTCCCGGGCCGCGACCGGCGAGCGCACGCAGGGCACCCGGTTCCCGCCGCGCGAACGACAACAGCATCCCCAACGCCACCAGCGTCGGCAACAACGCCGACCCACCGTACGACACGAGCGGCAGCGGGATCCCGGTGATCGGCAGGACGCCGATCACCGCGCCGATGTTGACGACGGCCTGGACGGTGAGCCAGGCGGTGACCGCGCCCGCGGCGAGCCGCGTGAACGGGTCCTTCACCCGCCGGGCGACGCGGAACCCCGAGTACGTCAGCAGCGCGAACAGCAGCAGCACGGCCAGCGTGCCGACCAGACCGAGCTCCTCGCCGATGATGGCGAAGATGAAGTCGGTGTAGCCGTGCGGCAGGTACCCCCACTTCTCCCGGCTCGCCCCGAGCCCGACGCCCCAGAGGCCGCCGCTCGCGATGGCGTAGATGCCGTGAACCGCCTGGTATCCGGTGTTGCCCGGGTCCGCGAACGGGTCGGTGAAGCTGGTGAGCCGCGCCATCCGGTACGGGGCCGCGCGGATGAGCAGCGCGACGAGCAGCAGGACGGCGCCGAACATCACCGCGAACAGCCGCAGCGGCGCCCCCACGATCCAGAGCAGGGCGAGCAGGATGGTCAGCAGCACGAGCGTCGTCCCGAGGTCGTCGCCCAGCATCACGAGCAGGACGACCATCCCGGCGCCGGGGATCAACGGGATCAGCAGGTGCCGCCACTCCCGCAGCGTGCCCAGCTGCTGCTTGCGGGCAAGCAGGTCGGCGCCCCAGAGCACGAGGCCGAGCTTCGCGAACTCCGACGGCTGGACGCGGAACGGGCCGCCGAAGTCGAGCCAGCGCTGCGCCCCGTTGACCTCGTGGCCGAGACCGGGGACCAGCGTCGCGGCGAGCAGGATCACCGAGACGGCGAGCACCGGGTACGCGAGCCCGCGCCACGCCCGCACCGGCAGCCGGGCGCTGACCCACAGCGCGACCAGGCCGACCGCCACCCAGATCGCCTGCCGCTTGAAGTAGTAGTACGGCGTGTCCTCGGTGGCGAACGCGGAGACGCTCGACGCGGAGAGCACCATCAGCAGGCCCAGCGCGATGAGCAGGGCGGTGGCGCCGAGCACCAGGAAGTACGACGCGTGCGGCCGGTCGAACACCCGACGCAGCCCGGCCAGGCGCGCCCGGGCGTCCCACCACGCCGGAGCGGCGGCCTCCCCCGTATCGGCGCCGCTCCTGACCTCGGTGCCCGCGCTCACGACGACACCTGGCCCGCCGCCGCCGAGCCCGCCGCCGGTGCCGCCGCGGGACCCGGGTTGATCATGTTCTCATGATCAACCCGGGCTTCACACGGTCTGCAGGGCGTGGGAAGCCCGGGTTCGTCGTCGGATGCTCCGGCGTTTGGGCGCGCGGCGATCATGCCGTGCCGCCCTCGGCCGGCAGCCCGCGGACGGCGGCGGCGAACGCGTCGCCGCGCGCGCCGTAGTTGGGGAAGATGTCCCAGGACGCGCCCGCGGGCGCGAGCAGCACGGTGTCGCCCGGGCGCGCGAGCCGGGCCGCCTCACCGACGACGGCGTCCATGACCCCATGATCGGTGCGGGTCACCTCCGCGACCGGGACATCCGGGGCGTGTCGCGCGAGCGCTTCGGCGATCACCGCGCGGTCGCGGCCGTAGAGCACCGCGGCGCGCAACCGGTGACGATGGCGTGACACGACGTCGTCGACGGTCGCTCCCTTCAGCAGCCCGCCGGCGATCCACACGACGTGCTCGTACGCCGACAGGGCGGCGTCGACCGCGTGCGGGTTGGTGGCCTTCGAGTCGTCGACGTACGCGACGCCTCCGGTCTCGGCCACGGCGCTCAGCCGGTGCGGTTCGGGCCGGAACGCCCGCAGCCCGGCCGCGACGGCCGACGCGGGCACGCCCCAGGCGCGGGCGAGCGCGGCGGCGGAGAGCGCGTTGGCCACGTTGTGCGGCGCGGCCGGCCGGACGTCCGCGACCGCGGCGAGCGTCTCGTCCGCCGCGAACGCCCGGTCGACGAGCATGCCGTCGGCGACACCGAGCGCGCCCGCCTT
>JAFMQP010000197.1 GCA_017354575.1 Acidothermales bacterium
CCGGGTTGATCATGAGAACATGATCAACCCGGGCACGGCGACGGCTCAGGGCGCGGGGTGCGGGACGCGGGTACGCCACCGAGGTCGGCCGTGCCGGGCTCGCGTTCGCGTTCGACGACCTCGGCGTCGAGGAGGTCGTCGCGTTCACCGAGACGCAGAACGCCAGGTCCCGCGCCGTCATGGAGCGACTCGGCATGCACTTCGTCCGCGAGTTCCGCGCTCCCGACGACGCCCTCTGCGTGCTCTACGCGTTGACGGCCGACCGCCGCTGACCGGCCGCTACTGGACCACCTCCAGCCGGTTGCCGTCCTGGTCGCGGAAGGCGAACATCGGCGGGGTGCCCGGCCACTGCAGCAGCTCGCCGACGCCGACCCCGGCTGCCGAGAGCTGTGCGTGCAGGGCGGCTGCGTCCGGCGTGCCGAGCCGGATGCCGGTCTCTACGCCGGTGGGCTTGTCGTCGTCGGCGGGGACGAGCGCGATCGTGACGTCCGCGCCGGAAGGCGCCACCTGGATCCAGCGGCCGCCGATCTGCGGCAGCGGTACGTCCCTGCGCTTCTCGAGGCCCAGCGTCTCGACGTAGAACGCCACGGCGCGGTCCTGGTCGGTGACCGGGACCCCCACGACGGGGATGCCGGTGATCCGGGTGTTGGTCTGCTCGGTCATGGTGCGTCCTCCGGGGACTGTTCGGGCTGTCCGTCACCTCCTGTACGAACGCGGCCCGCCCGGATCGACACGGCCTAGGTTGCCGGCTTGATGTTCGGGTTGAGGTGGAAGACGTTGTCCGGGTCGTACGCCGCCTTCACCCTCGCGAGCCTCGCGTACTTCGGCCCGAACGACGACCGCACCCGCGCGTCGTCCGCCTCGGCGAGGAAGTTGACGTAGTTCCCCGTGCCGGCGGCGTGCGGCAGCATGTCCTGCCAGAACGCACGCGCCCACGCGCGCTCGGCGGCCAGGACGCGCGGGTCGGGCGTGATCGCCGCGACGTTGAACGCGAACCTCTCCTTGCGCGTCGCGCCGAACGCCGTCTCGTCGCCGAGGTCGCCGTATGCGCCGTACAACGCGAAGGTCGGCACGAACGACATCGGCGACGTGCGCTTCGGCAGGTGCGTCCGCACCACGTCGATCGCACCGTCGCTCAGCTCGTCCAGCCACAGCGCCTTCTCGTACACGTTGATGCCCCACGGCGCGGACTCGTCCAGTGCCTGTTGCAGCGCGGTGTACGGCATGGGGGTGACGAACTCGAACAGCGGCGGCAGCGCCGCGCGCACGGGTTCGAGCAGCTTGGCGTGCTCCGCCCTGCCGGCGAACCCGGCGAGGAGGAACGCGACGCCCGGCGTGAGGTGGTGCGCCTCGGGGATGAACACCGCGGGCGGCGCGTTCATCGGCGCGATCAGCGCGCCGGTCGTACGCGGCAGCGTCGCGACGATGTCCCTGAGCAGCCGCAGCGCCTCGGCGAGCCGGTCGTCCTCCCAGAAGAAAAGGCCGAAGTCGACGAGCGGACCGACCGGGTGCAGCCGGAACTCGAACGACGTGACGACGCCGAAGTTCCCGCCGCCGCCGCGGATCGCCCAGAACAGCTCCGGGTGCTCGTCCGCGGTCACCCGCAGCTGCCGGCTGTCGGCGGTCACGAGGTCGGCCGCGACGAGGTTGTCGGACGTGAGGCCGAGCATCGGCGTCAGCCAGCCGAAGCCGCCGCCGAGGGTGAGACCGCCGACGCCGGTGTGGCTGACCGTGCCCCCGGTCACGGCCAGGCCGTGTTCCTGGGTGGCCGCGTCGAGGTCCGCGAGCGTCGCGCCGCCGCCCACGACCGCCACCCGCGCGTCCGGGTCGACCGTGACCCTGCGCATCGGGCTCAGGTCGATCATCATGCCGTCCACGGCGACGGCGATCCCCGCGAAGTTGTGTGCGCCGCCGCGCACCGACACCTCGAGGCCGTGCTCCCTCGCGAACCGCAGCGCGTGCGCGACGTCGGTCGAGTTCGCGCACCTGGCGATGATCGCCGGCCTGCGGTCGACGGCGCCGTTGAACACCGAGCGCGCGTCGTCGTAGCCGGCGTCGTCACCGGTCAGCACCGTGCCCATCATGCGGATGCGCAGCGAGTCGGTGCTGCGGTCTGCTGTCTGTGTCATGACGGGGCGCTCCTCTGGTCTGCGTGACGACCCTCCGAGCGTCCCCTCGCACCGTCCGCCGTGACCACTGACCCGGCCCGGACATCACCCTGACAAAATGGGGCCGCGTGACCTCGCACGGCGCCGGTCCGCGGCGGCCCGTCATCGGGCTGAGCACGTACGACGAAGAGGCGGACATGCTGGCATGGCATGTCGAGTTCGCCATGCTGCAGCGCAGCTACGTCGACGCCGTGTACGGCGCCGGCGGGCTGCCGGTGCTGCTGCCGCCGCTCGGCGGGGATTCCGGGTGCGGCGGAGTGGACACCGGCGGGGCCGCCGACCAGGTGTTGGACGCCGTGTCCGGGCTGGTGCTCACCGGGGGCGCGGACGTCGGCAGCCGGCCGTTGCGGGACGCGTGGGAGGCGGCGCTGTTCCGCGCCGCGTTCGACCGCGACCTGCCCCTGCTGGCGGTCTGCCGGGGCATGCAGGTCGTCAACGTCGCGCTCGGCGGGACGCTGATCGAGCACGTACCGGACGTCGTCGGCACCGAGGCGCACCGGCCGGAACCCGGTGCCTATGCGTCGGTGCCGGTGCGGCTGCGGGCGGACAGCCGGATCGGCGCGCTGCTCGGTCCGACGGCGACAGGGTCGTGCAGCCACCACCAGGCGGTCGGCCGCGTCGCCGACGGCGTCCGGGTCGTGGGGCGGGCGGACGACGGCATCGTGGAGGCGATCGAGCACCCGGGCCGCACGTTCCTGTGGGGCGTCCAGTGGCACCCGGAGGAGGACACCGCGGACGCCCGGCTGTTCCAGGCCCTCGTCCGGGCGGCGACCGACCACGTCACGGGTCCGGCCGCGACGCGCTGACGCCGGAACCGGTCGCCGCCGCGGCACCGCCGAGCACGAGCAGGGCGAGCAGCGTCAGCGCGTACGGATAACCGCCGAGCCGTTCGGCCAGCAACGCGCAGCCGGCGGGCGCGACCGCGATCGCCGCGGTGACCGGGGCGATGAACGCGCCGTTGAGCGTGCCGAAGTGCGCCGTGCCCCAACGGTCGCTGACGGCGGTTGCCTGCAGCAGCGTGAACGTGCCACGGGCCGCGCCCGCGCAGACCGCGGTGACGACCAGGGCCGGCAACGGCACGACGGCGAGCAGGCCGATCGTCACCGCCCCCACGAACAGCACCAGCGCGGTGCGCCAGCGCGGCGCGAGCACCCGGTGGAGCATCCCGTAGCCGAGCCGGCCGAGCAGCTGCCCCGCGCCCACGAGGCCCAGGGTGACCGCCGCGAGCCCGGTGCTCGCGCCGCGGTCGACGGACAGCGGCACGAGGTCGACCGTGCTGCCGTACATCCCGAACGCCGCCACCGTCATCGCGACCACCAGGCACCAGAACGCCCGGGTGCGGAGCACCCGCCGCACGTGTGCCGCGGCACCCGCGCCGGGGCCGTGGCGGGTCGCGTGCTCGGCCGGCCACGTCGGCGTGAGGCAGGCCACGTGCACCGGGATGGTGACCGCGGCGAGCAGGACGGCGAGCACGAGGTACGCCTCCCGCCAGCCGAGCCGGTCACCGAGCAACGCCGTGACCGGGGCGAACACGGTGCTCGCGAGGCCGGCCACCAGGGACAGCACGGTCAGCGCCCGCACCCGGCGTGGTCCGTACCAGCGGGTGAGCGCGGCGAACGCCGGCGGGTAGAGCAGGCAGGCCTGGGCGACGCCGGAGAACGCCCAGGCCGCGATGAAGGACGGCAGGTCGGGTGCGAGCGCGATCGCGACCACGGCGACGACGCCGAGGACGGAGCCGGTCGTCATGACCCGCCGCGGCCCGTAGCGGTCGAGCAGCCGCCCCACCACCACGCCGGCGAGCGCAGAGACCACGAGGCCGCAGGAGAAGGCGACCATGACCGTGCCCGTCGACCAGGACATGTCGTGCGAGATCGCCGGCGCCAGCACCGGGAGGGCGTAGTAGAGCACACCCCAGCTGGTGATCTCCGTGACGCACAGCCCGACGAGTACCCGCCGCAGCTCCCGCGGCGTGGGGGCGGCCGCGACCTCGGTCCGTCCGGTCACCCGCGAGGCGGGCCCTCGTCGACCCGGCTGAGCATGGGGTCGAGGCGTTCGAGGTCCGGGCCGGCGAGCGGGATCCGCTCGTCCCACCAGGTGCCGCCCGCCTCGGCCAGCGGGGCGACGAGGTCGGCGCCCTCCCGACCGGCCGGGGAGGTGCCGCCGACGACGACGTCGAACGGCGCGCCCGCCCGGTCGAGGTCGGCGCGGTGGCTCGCCAGCAGGTCGACCATCTCGCGGACCTCGGACGCCTCGGGCGGCGTGCCCCGTTCGTCACCGGGGAAGAGCGGCGTCACGCCGTCCCATCGCGCGGCCCGGCGCATCGGCGCCCTGTTCGGCCAGCGTCCGGCGACCCAGACCGGTACCCGCGGCCGCTGCACCGGCGTGGGCCGGAACACGACGTCGTCCAGCGTCACGTGCTTGCCCTTGTACGTCACGGGCTCGCCGGTCCACAGCAGCGTCAGCGCGTCCAGGCTCTCGTCGAGGCGTTCGGCGATGACGCGCGGCGCCGTGGGCTCGCCGAACCGGCCGAACTCGTCCTCGATCGGCGCGCCCAGGCCGACGCCGAGCACGATGCGCCCGCCGGTGAGGTGGTCGAGGGTGGTGACCTCGCGGGCGAGCTTGCCAGGACGCCGCCGCCCGAGCGGCGTGACCATCGGGCCCAGCAGGACGCGTTCGGTGGCGAGGCCGGCCGCGGCGAGCAGGATCCACGGGTCGGCGACGACCCGCTGCCGCCGCCGCTCGTGCACGACGTGGTCCCACACCCAGACCGCGTCCCAACCGGCGGCCTCGGCCCGCCGGGCCAGCTCCGCGAACGCGCGGGGGTCGGCGAACTCGCCGAAGTTGGGCACGCTGATCGAGTAACGCATCACGCCATCCTGCCAGCCGCCGCCGACACGGGGCGCCGGTCGCAGCAGGCCGTCGAAGCGGGCGGGCCACGCGGGTTCGTCCGACGCGGACGCGACGGCGGCGAGCTCCGGGTCGAACGCGGACGTCCGAGAGCGAGGTCTATGGCGTACCGGCGTCCGTCACGGAGCACGACGTTGTCCGGCTTCAGGTCCAGGTGCGCGAGGCCGACGCGGCCCACGCATCGTCCGATGGACGTACGACCGTCAGAGCTCGGCGAGCAGGTGGTCGCGGCGGGCGGCGAGGACGTCGAGGGGTGCGGTGGCGGACGGGGGTCCGGGGACGGCCGTACGCAGCCGGACGTGCACGGTGGCGTGCGGCTCGCCGGTGCGGGCGGCGACCCGGGCGACGAGCGCGTTGACCTCGCGGCGCAGCACGACGGCCTGCTCCCACGCCGCCGGCTCGGCGCCGGAGGAGTCGGTGGGCGTCCCGGTCCTGCGCCGCAGCTCCTGGTCTCGCCTGGACAGCAGCACCGCGGTCTGCTCCGGCGACAGCAGGCCCGGCAGGCCGAGGAACTCCTCGTCGTCCTCGGTGAGCTCCAGCGCCTCGGCCGTCACCGCCCGGCCGCGGTGCAGCACGTGCGCGAACTCCGCCTCGGCGTCGAGCGCCTCGTACTCCTCGCCCGGCTCGGACCGCTCGGGTGGCGGCAGCGCGTCGAGGTCGTCACATCCGGGATCGGGCGGCGGCAGCACATGGTTGCGCTCGGTCTCCAGCTCCGCGGCGAGGGCGAGCAGCGGCCGCACCGCCGGCAGGAACACCGTCGCGCTCTCGCCGGGACGCCTCGCACGCACCACCCGGCCGATCGCCTGCGCGAAGAACAGCGGCGTCCGGTACGACGTCATCCACGCCAGGCACGCCGCCCGCGGGATGTCGACGCCCTCGCTGATCATCCGCACGCACACGACGATCCGCCGACGGCTGGTGGCGAACTCCCTGATCCGCTGGTTCGCCCTGGCGTCGTCGGAGAGCACCAGCTCGGGCTTCTCGCCGGTGACCTTCTCGACGATCTTCGCGTACGCGCGCGCATGCTGCTGGTCGGATGCCAGCACCAGCCCGGCCGCGTCCGGCATGCCGTGCTCGCGCAGGTGGGTGATGCGGTCGTCCATCGCGGCGATGACGTGCGGCACCCAGCGGCCGCGCGGGTTGAGGGCGGTGCGCCACGCGGCCTCCTCGGTGCGCCTGGTGCCCGCCTCGGTGAGCGACGCCGCCACCACCTCGCCCGCGCTGTTGCGCCACCGGGAGACGCCGGTGTACGCCGCGAACACGACCGGCCGCACCACGCCGTCGGCGAGCGCCTCGCGGTAGCCGTAGCCGAAGTCGGCGACGCTCGTGAGCGCGCCGTCGCCGTCCTCCTCGTACCGGACGAACGGGATGCGCTCGTCGACCCTCGTCCGGAACGGGGTGCCGGTGAGTGCCAGCCGGCGCACCGCGGGCCCGAACGCCTCGGCCACCGCGTCGCCCCACGACAGCCCGTCGCCCGCGTGGTGGATCTCGTCCAGGACCACCAGGCTCCGCTTGTTGTCGGTACGCGCCCGGTGCAGCATCGGCGCGGACGCCACCTGCGCGTACGTCGTCACGTAGCCCTGGGTGTCGGTGCGCACCGGGCCGACGGAGTTGGACAGCGTCGGGTCGAGCGCGACGCCCACGCTTGCGGCGGCGTCGGCCCACTGCGTGCGCAGGTGGTCGGTGGGACACACGACGATGACGCGGTCGGCGCGCCGCTCGCCGAGCAGCCTGGTGGCGAGCGCCAGGGCGAACGCGGTCTTGCCCGCGCCGGGTGTCGCGGTGACCAGGAAGTCCTTGCCGGCACCGGCCTCGTAGGCGTCGAGGGCCGCCGCCTGCCACTGGCGGAGGGGGCGCCGGTCCGTGCGGGAGCTGGTGGCTGCGGTGTCGAGCACGTGCGGCGCGGTCCTCTTCAGTCGGGCTTCAGGGGCAGGACCGAGCCTAGGGGTCGGTACCGAGGGAACGGGTCGGCACCCCGGGAATTTATCGGCAATCGCTTTCATTAAGGAGGTGTCGTCGAAGGAGGCAGGCATGAAGGTGCGCTCGTCGCTTCGCTCCTTGAAGCACCGTGAGGGTTCGATCGTGGTCCGCCGCGGACGCAGGACGTACGTCGTCAACAGGCGGACGCCGAGGGTGAAGGCCCGCCAGGGCTAGCTCATCTCACCAGGCGACGTCCCTCGAACCTGGCGACGTCGCCCGCGTCCGCCCACAGGGCCGCGGCGTCGGCGGCACGCAGCGGGTGAAAAGGATCCAGCGCCACCC
>JAFMQP010000198.1 GCA_017354575.1 Acidothermales bacterium
CCTCGGCACGGACACCCCCTCGAAGGTCGAAAGCTACGGCGGCGGGTCGGGCGCGAACGTGGCCGCCTGGCTGGGCCGGCAGGGCCAGGACGTCGTGTACATCGGCCGCCGCGGCCCGGACGTGGTAGGCCGCACCAGGGAGATGGAGCTGCTCGGCTACGGCATCGACTCCCGCGTGGTCATGGACCAGGCCCGCGCGACCGGCACCTGCGTTGTGCTCGTCAGCCCCACCGGCGAGCGCAGCGTCTTCCCCGACCCTGGCGCGAACGCGGCCCTCTCGCCCGAGGACGTGCCGGCGCAGCTGTTCGGCGGGGACGTGCACGTCCATGTCTCCGGCTACCCGATCTTCCATGAGGGCGGGCGCGACGGCGCGCTGACCGCCTTGCGCTACGCCGTCGACCGGGGTCTTTCCTGCTCCGTGGACGCGTCGTCGGCCACGATGTTGGAACGGCTCGGCGGCGACACCTTCCTGTCGTACGTGTCCGGCGCGACGCTGTTGCTCGCCAACAAGGAGGAGACGCGGTTCCTCTCCGGCGAGCACGACCCGTTCAGCGCGGCCCGCGCGCTCACCAAGTACTTCCCGCACGTCGTGGTGAAGGACGGTGCCCAGGGCGCCGTGTGGTGCTCGGTCGGCGAGAACCCCGTGCACGTCGACCCACCACGGGTGAAGGTCGTCGACCTCACCGGCGCCGGGGACGCGTTCTGCGCCGGCATGCTGGCAAAGTGGCGCGCGGGAGCCGCGCCGGACGAGGCGCTCACGGCGGGATGTCGGCTCGCCGCGCTCGTGCTCACCCAGCCGGGTGCCCGGCCGGCCGACTGACCGTGACGTTCCGGAGGCGGGTCTACACACGGTAGCGACGTCGGTTGGCGCCATTCGTCCGGTTTGTTGACTCGATAACGAACGGGTCACTACGGTGCTGTGCCAGGCCGAACCGTCGTCCTGCCACCTGCCCCGGGTGGCGCGGCCGGCCCGCCGATCCGTCGCCGGACGCCCCAACAGCCGGCGGCGGTGCCGGAGTACTCGCAGATGCCGGGGGGCCGCGAGCCGGTAGGCGTGACGAGATGAGAGATCGCCCCCGTGTCACCAGCTGTCCCCCGCTCCCGTGTCGTCCCCCTGCTCGGGCGGCTCGTCACCGGCGCACTCGTCGTGGCATTGGTCGTCACGACCGGCCCCGGCGTGGCGACCACCGCCCCGAAGCCGAACATCCACACCGTCCAGCGCCAGGTCGACGCCCTCGGCCGGAAGGTCGACGTGCTCGCCGAGCAGTACGACGTGGCAAGGATCCGCCTCGCCGCCGCGCAACGGCGTTCCGCCGCCGCGACGAAACGCGTCCGGACGCAGCAGGCGGCCGTCGAGCAGCTGCGGAAGAAGATCGCGGCCCTCGCCACCTCCGCGTACATGGGCGGGCCGACCGACGTCGCGTCGCTCGTCACGGCGCGGTCGCCGCAGGACTTCGTCGACAAGTCCGCGAGCCTGGAGCTGCTCTCCGAGCAGGACAAGCGGCAGGTGTCGACGTTCACGAAGGCGTCCAAACAGCTGAGCTCGCAGCGCACGGACGCGGCCAAGGCCCTCGCCGAGCAGCGGACCGAGACGGCGAAGATCGGGCACACCCGGGCCACGATCATGACGCTGCTCGGCAAGCAGAAGCGGGTGCTCGCACAGCTGCAGAAGCAGGCCGCGGCGAAGCGTGCGAAGCAACTGGCGCAGCAGCGAGCGCAGGCGGCGGCCGCCGCCCGCGCGGCGCAGCAGGCCAAGGAGCGGGCGAGGCAGCGGGCGAGCCGCGCCGCCGCCCGGGCCACGTCGTCGCCCTCCAAGTCGTCGGCACCGTCGGCACCGTCGGCACCCGCCAATCCGCCGTCCGGCAGCGGCAACGTGTCGGCCGTCATCGCGTACGCGCAGGCCCAGATCGGCAAGCCCTACGAGTGGGGCGCCGACGGACCCGACTCGTTCGACTGCTCGGGCCTGACCATGATGGCCTGGAAGCAGGCGGGCGTCTCGCTGCCGCACTCGTCGCAGCTGCAGTACTCGGAGGGCGGGCCGCACGTCTCGAAGTCGCAGCTGCGGCCCGGCGACCTGGTCTTCTTCTACCAGCCGATCTCGCACGTCGCGCTCTACGTCGGCAACGGGCGGATGATCACGGCGCCGCAGACCGGCGAGAACGTGAAGTACGCGGACCTCGGCAGCAGCTACTACCAGTCCAACTACACCGGCGCGGTTCGTCCCGGCTGACCACTGCGTGCGAGGGCCGACCCGGGTGAGGTCGTCCCCGCCGCGGTCAGCGCCAGGACGTGCGCATCGCGGTGGTGACGGCGAACGGGTCGGCGCCGGACTGGGCGGCGAGGACGCCGGCGCCGTCCGGGCTGCCGGTGTAGAGCGGCTCGCCGTCGCTTATCCAGCGCCGCCATGCCCGCGCGTACGCCCGGACGCGCCCGGCGTTGACGCCGAGGTCGTCGGGAACGGCGTGCCAGACGGCCGCGTGTGGGCGCAGCCGGCCGAACAGCACGCGCGCACCGGCCAGCATCCGCGCGCCGTCGCCGTCCGGGTCGTCGAGCAGGTAGCGCGGGATCACGTACCGCGGCGTCGCGATCGGCGCCACCGCCTGGTCGAGCGCACGGGCGAACCGCGCCGAGGTCTCGGTGGCGTCCGTGCCTCCGTCGTCCAGCACGACCTGGTAGCTGCCGTCCGGCTCGACGTTCCACCGCACGGCCTCGGCGCCGCACGGGGCGAGCTCGGCGTCGCGCAGCCCGTCCGCCACGGCGTAGGCGACCCGCAGCAGGTCGACGGGTTCGGCGGCGAGCCGCACCAGGCCCCCCGCACGCCACGCCCGCACGACGCCGCTCACGAGAAGGCCGACGAACGCCAGCATCCCGAGCAGTGCCACCGGCTCCACGACACGCCCGAGCAACAGGCCCGCGCACAGCACGACCACCGCCCACACCAGCGCGCGCACACCACCCGACGGCATCCGCCCGTCCGCCGTACGCAGCCCCTGCGGTGCGGGCACCGCGCGCGGCCCGTCCGTCGCGGCCCGACCGGACACGAGCGTGTCCGGTCGCCTGGTGGCGATCGCACGGCCGGTCGCGGGCCGCACCCGCACCGTGTGGACGAACCGGTCGGCGTACCGCTCCCCGAGCCGCCACTGGCGGCGGACGGTGGCGCGGTCCTCCGCCCGCATCAGCATCGCCGCGTTCACCGCGTCGAACTCGGCCACCGGCGGCGGCTCGTGCGGTGACAGGGCCGCGTCCACGTGCGCCACTCCCCCGACGACCTCGCCGCGCTCGTCGACCGCGTAGTAGCCGTCGTGCTTGCGGACGAACCTGCCCCAGTCCGTGGTCCCCTTCGGGTGCTCGTCGCTGACGCAGACGACGGTCCAGGTGAGCGCGACCTTCTCCGGCCAGTGCGGGTCGACACGCAGCGAACGCCCGCGTGTCTGCACGACGGCGGCCGGCGTCGTCGCCGTCGTCAGGTCGACCAGACCGGTGACGCCGCGCGCGTCCCAGCCCTCGCCGAGCAGGGCACGCGTGCCGACGAGGACACCCGATCCGCCCGACTCGAAGAAGTCCGTCACCAGCCGCACCCACTGCCGGCTATGCCACCGTCCCGTCACCTCGACCACGCCTGGCGCGCCCCCAGGTAACGGGTCCAGATCCAGCGACGGCGCGTGCTCGGCGACGTACGCGAGTAGGGCGGTCGCCGTCGCCGCGTCGGCGGCGACAGTCCGCCCCGTGACGAGCACCGGACGCAACGCCGCCGTCTGTTCGTCGGCGACGAGACGCTCGAGGACGAGCCGAGCCGAGCCCGCCTCGGCGGACAGCACGCCGGTGAGCCGGGCCGGCAGTGTGGCCGTGGCACGCTCGTGGTCGCAGAGGACGAGCAGCCGCAGCCGGTCGCCGAGCGTGCGGTGCTCGGACCTGACGATCTCGGCGACGGCGTCGGTCTTCGCAGCGCTGCGCGCGAGCACGCGGTCGACCGGCGACCGCCCGACCCTGATGCCCGTCTTGGTGAGGCGGTAGCCGATGCTGGGCAACGCCGCCCGCAGCCGCTCGACGACGGCGTCGTCCCGCGCGTCCCCCGAGGCATGCAGACACCTGCGCTGCCAGTCGTCCATCAGCCGCACCCAGTCCTCCGCGGTCGGCCGCACGCGGTGCTCCTCACGCAGCCGGGCACCCGCGGGCAGAGCGAGCAGCCCCGCGTGGTGCAGCCGCAGGACGGCACGCGCGGCGTCCGGCTGGTCCTTCTCGACGCGGTACCACGGCACCACGGCGTCGCCGCCGGGCCCCGGGCGGCGCACGTACCGCTCGTCCAGCCAGGTGAGGAACGGCGTCGACCCGAACGACGGGTCGGTGAGGTCGGTGACCAGCTCGGTGAACCGCTCGGCCTCCGCCGCGACCCAGTCCGTCTCCGCCGGCGTCGGGCGGGTGAGCCACACCAGCTCGCCGAACGGCGCCAGATAGCCCTCCCGGACCGCCGCCGGTATCGAGGCGGCGTACACCGGCGCGCCGAACAGCCGGTCGAGCAGCGCCGCCTGCTCGGTGGTGAGCACCTCGGGCGGCGTCGCGGTGAGCCCGAGGACGTGCGCGTGCGGGATCTCCTCGAGCAGCTCGGCCAGCAGCCTGCCCCACACCTCGAGCAGGTGATGGCACTCGTCCAGGACGACGGTGAGCCGCGGCTTGTCGCGCATCGCCGCGACAAGCGCCCTGCCGTTGTCGTGCAGCCGGTCGACGAGCGAGCCGCGGCCGGCGCCCTCCTCGTCGACCTCGTCGTCCGGGTCGAACGTGGCGAGCGACTGGTAGGTGAGCGCGGTCAGCGGATGGGTGAGGCCGCGGTCGCTGCCCATCTCGACGGTCCGCGGCGAGAACGCCTGCCACTGCCGCAGCCACTGCGCCTGGATTGCGGTGTTGGGGCCGAACACGACGGCCGGGTCACCGAGGCGGCGCGCGTACTCCAGCCCGACGAGGGTCTTGCCGGCGCCGGGCGGGAGCACGACCCACACCCGCCTGCGACCCGCGGACGTCGCCGCCGCCAGCGCGTCCAGGGCGTCCCGCTGGTGCCGGCGCATGGTGACCGCCGGCGCGGTGCGCGCGAACCCGCGCGCCTGCGCGTCAACGGACAACGGCAGCTGCCCGTCCGGGACCACGGCGACGGCGCATCAGCCACGCGGCGAGGACGCCACCGAGGAACCCGAACAGGTGGCCCTGCCAGGAGATGAACGTCTGCCCGGGAAGCATGCCGGTGAGAACCCCGCCGTACAGCAGCAGGACGCCGATGCTCACCGCGACCGAGCCGAGGCTGCGGACGAATATGCCGCGGACGAGCAGGAACCCGAGCAGCCCGAAGATGACGCCGCTCGCGCCGACCACGACCGTTCCCGGCGGAGTCAGGAAGAACGCGCCCAGGCCGCTGGTCAGCGCCGTCAGCGACACGACCGCGAGGAACCTGGCGCCCGCGACGGCCAGATAGGTGAGGAAACCCAGCACCGCGAGCGGCAGGCTGTTCGCGATCAGGTGCTCGAAGCCGGCGTGCAGGAACGGCGCGAACAGGATCCCCTCGAGCCAGCCGACCTGGTGCGGATGGATACCGTAGACGTCCAGCCGGTTGCCGAGCATCGCGTTCGCGATCTCCACGATCCACAGCACGGCGAGCGTCAGGCCCATGACGAGCAGGCCGCCGGCGGCGCGGTCGGACCAGTGCCTTGCGACGCTCCGTGTGCTCCTGGTGGCCGGGCGATACGCGTCCATCCGCCCATTGTCCCTCGCACCGGCGTCGACGTGGGTGACCGCGGCGGGTCATGTCGGCGGCGCTCGGCCTGATTGGGGAGAATCGGCGCATGCCACGACGTCGCACGCCACCACCGCCGCCCGAGGACTTCGAGGAGCGGATCCTCGACGTCGACGTCTCCTCGGAGATGCGGGAGAGCTACCTCGAGTACGCATACTCGGTCATCTACTCGCGCGCGCTGCCCGACGCCCGCGACGGGCTGAAGCCGGTGCAGCGGCGGATCCTCTTCCAGATGCGCGAGATGGGCCTGCGGCCCGACCGCGGCCACGTGAAGTGCGGGCGCGTCGTCGGCGACGTGATGGGCAAGCTGCACCCGCACGGCGACGGCGCGATCTACGACACGCTCGTGCGGATGGCGCAGGACTTCACCATGCGCCTGCCGCTGGTGGACGGCCACGGCAACTTCGGCTCGCTCGACGACGGGCCCGCGGCATACCGGTACACGGAGTGCCGTCCCGCCGCGCCCGCCGACGAGATGACCGGCAGTCTGGACGAGGACGTCGTCGACTTCCGGGCGAACTACGACGGCCAGCTGCGCGAGCCCGAGGTGCTGCCTGCGGCGTTCCCCAACCTGCTCGTCAACGGCGCGTCCGGCATCGCGGTCGGCATGGCGACGAACATGCCGCCGCACAACCTGGGCGAGGTCGTCGCGGCGTGCCGCCACCTCGTCGACCACCCGGACGCGACGCTCGACGACCTGATGCGGTTCGTGCCCGGCCCGGACCTGCCGTGCGGCGCCAAGATCGTCGGTCTCGACGGCATCCGCGAGGCGTACGAGACCGGGCGCGGCTCGTTCCGGATGCGGGCCACCGCGCGGATCGAGAACGTCACGCCGCGGCGCAAGGGCATCGTCATCACCGAGCTGCCGCTGTCGGTCGGCCCGGAACGCGTGAAGGAGCGCATCGGCGAGCTCGTCCGCGGCAAGCGGCTCGCCGGCGTCCACGACGTGCAGGACTACACCGACCGCGCCAACGGCATGCGGCTCGTCGTCGAGATCAAGGGCGGCTTCAACCCCGACGCCGTGCTGGAGCAGCTGTACAAGCTCACGCCGCTCGAGGAGTCGTTCGGCATCAACAACGTCACCCTCGTCGACGGCCAGCCGCGGACGCTCGGCCTGCACGAGATGGTCGAGGTCTACGTCGAGCACCGCTACGCGGTCGTCCGCCGCCGTACGCGGTTCCGGCGCGCCAAGCGGGAGGAGCGGCTGCACCTGGTGGACGGCCTGCTCGTCGCGCTGCTCGACATCGACGAGGTCATCCAGCTGATCCGGCAGAGCGAGAACTCCGCACAGGCCAAGGAACGGCTGATGCAGGTCTTCGACCTCTCCGACGTCCAGGCGCAGTACATCCTCGACACCCCGTTGCGCCGGCTCACGAAGTACGACCGGCTGGAGCTGGAGAAGGAGGGCGACGAGCTGCGCCGCGACATCGCCGCGCTCACCGCGATCCTGGATTCCGACGACGAGCTGCGCAAGGTCGTGTCGGAG
>JAFMQP010000199.1 GCA_017354575.1 Acidothermales bacterium
CTGGTCCTGGGCGAGCTCGCCGACGCGGCGGCCGCGTCCCGGCTCACCGATCAGGCCACGGTCCTCGCGCCGATGCTGCGCGAGGAGGAGCCGACCACCCTCGCCGACGGCCGCGCCGCGATCGACCGCGCGGACGCCGCGCTGGCGACGTTGCTCGAGCAGCGTGCCCGGGTCGCCGGGGTGATCCAGCAGATCAAGCCCGTCGGCGGTCGCGCGGGCCGCGACCCTGCCCGCGAGCGCGCCATCGTCGAGGCGATGGCCGCCCGCGCCCCCAGGCTCGGCGCCGACCGGCTGGCACCGGTCGTCGAGGCGATGATCCTCGCCGGCCTGGACGCCGCCGAGGAGGAGCAGACCGAGCAGGCCGAGGCCGAGCAGGCCGAGCACGCCTGAGCCGCCTCGTCGCCCGGCCCGCGTTGCTCGGAGGAGCCGGAGGACGCAGGTTTCGGGCGGACAGGCGGGGCGTGCGGGGACCGGTGCGGGCGGGGCCACGAGCGGTCACCGGCTCGGCGGGTCTGCGGGTGGCTGTCGGCGGCGCGGACTAAGCTCGGTGGAGGCGAGCAGAACCCGCTCCAGGCGCGGCCGCGAGGCCTCTGCGCCACCTTCCCCGGAGGGTCTCGCCACTGGTGTTTCGGCGTCGTGCGTGACGGAGGAGGTCAGGCTTGAGCGGGTCGGCCTCTGCCGAAAAGTCGTTCGTGCACCTGCACGTCCACACCGAGTACTCGATGCTCGACGGTGCCGCGCGGCTGCCGGATCTGTTCGCGGAGGCCGCGCGGATGGGCATGCCCGCGCTGGCCATGACCGACCACGGCAACGTGTACGGCGCATACGACTTCTTCCACCAGGCGAAGAAGGCGGGCGTCAACCCGATCGTCGGCACCGAGGCGTACCTCGCGCCGGGCAGCCGGTTCGAGCGCACCCGGGTCCGGTGGGCCGAGGGCGGCGAGGACGACATCTCCGGCGGCGGCGCGTACACGCACATGACGATCCTCGCCGAGTCGCTCGAGGGCCTGCACAACCTGTACCGGCTCTCCTCCCTGGCGAGCCTCGAGGGCTACTACTACAAGGCCCGCATGGACAAGGAGATCCTCGCGAAGTACGGCGCGGGTCTCATCGCCACCACCGGCTGCCCGAGCAGTGAGATCCAGACGCTGCTGCGGCAGGGCAACTACGAGGGCGCGAAGCGCAGCGCCGGCGAGTTCCAGGACATCTTCGGCAAGGACAACTTCTTCTGCGAGCTGATGGACCACGGGCTGCAGATCGAGCAGCGCGCGCAGAAGGACCTGATCCGGCTCGCCCGCGATCTGTCCATCCCGTTCGTCGCCACGAACGACCTGCACTACACCCACGAGGAGGACGCAAGGGCGCACGAGGTGCTGCTGTGCGTCCAGTCCGGCAAGACGCTCGCCGACCCGAACCGGTTCAAGTTCGACGCCCGCGACTTCTACCTCAAGTCGCCGGAGGAGATGCGCCGGCTCTGGCAGGAGATCCCGGAGGCGTGCGACAACACGCTGCTCATCGCGGAACGCTGCGGCGGTTACGACCCCGCGTTCGCCAACCGCGACCTGCAGCCGCGCTCGCCGGTGCCCGAGGGGGAGACCGAACGGTCCTGGCTGCGCAAGGAGGTCGACCGCGGCCTGCGGCGTCGCTTCCCCGGCGGCATCCCGGACAAGTACGCGACGCAGGCCGAGTACGAGCTCGGCGTCATCGAGCAGATGGGCTACCCGGGCTATTTCCTGGTGGTCGCCGACCTGATCAGGTACGCGAAGGAGAACGGCATCCGGGTCGGGCCGGGGCGTGGGTCCGCGGCCGGCGCGGTCATCTCCTGGGCACTCGGCATCACCGAGCTCGACCCGATGGCGCACGGACTGCTGTTCGAGCGCTTCCTCAACCCCGAGCGCGTGTCGATGCCCGACATCGACCTGGACTTCGACGAGCGCAGACGCGGCGACATGATCCGCTACGCCACCGAGAAGTACGGCGAGGACCGCGTCTCGCAGATCATCACCTACGGCACCATCAAGGCGAAGCAGGCCATCAAGGACTCCTCCCGCGTCCTCGGCTTCCCGTTCTCGATGGGCGACCGCATCACCAAGGCGATGCCACCCGCGGTCATGGGCAAGGACATCCCGCTGTCCGGCATCTTCGACGAGAAGCACGCCAGGTTCGCCGAGGCGCAGGAGTTCCGCCAGCTGTACGAGGCCGAGCCCGAGGTGCGGCAGGTCGTCGACACCGCCCGGGGGCTGGAGGGCCTCAAACGACAGTGGGGCGTGCACGCCGCCGGCGTCATCCTGTCCGGTGAGCCGCTGGTGGACGTCATCCCGATCCAGCGCCGCGAGCAGGACGGCGCGATCATCACGCAGTTCGACATGGGCGCGTGCGAGTCGCTCGGCCTGCTGAAGATGGACTTCCTGGGCCTGCGCAACCTCACCGTCATCGACGACTGCCTCCGGCACATCGAGGCGAACCGCGGCGAGGAGCTCGCGCTCGAGCACCTCGCCCTCGACGACAAGGCGACCTTCGAGCTGCTGAGCCGCGGCGACACACTCGGCGTGTTCCAGCTGGACGGCGGGCCGATGCGCGCGCTGCTGCGGTCGATGCGGCCGACGAGCTTCGAGGACATCTCCGCCGTCGGCGCTCTCTACCGGCCCGGGCCGATGGGCGCCAACTCGCACAACGAGTACGCCGACCGCAAGAACGGCCGCAAGCCGATCGTGCCGATCCACAGAGAGCTGGAGGAGCCGCTCGCCGAGATCCTCGGCGAGACATACGGCCTGATCGTCTACCAGGAGCAGGTCATCGCTATCGCGCAGAAGGTGGCCGGCTACCCGCTGGGCAAGGCCGACCTGCTGCGCCGCGCGATGGGCAAGAAGAAGAAGGAGATCCTCGACAAGGAGTTCGAGCCGTTCGCGCAGGGCATGCGCGACAACGGCTACAGCGACGACGCCGTCAAGACGCTGTGGGACATCCTCGTCCCGTTCTCCGACTACGCGTTCAACAAGGCGCACTCCGCGGCGTACGGCCTCGTCTCGTACTGGACCGCGTACCTCAAGGCCAACTACCCCGCCGAGTACATGTCCGGGTTGCTCACCAGCGTCCGCGACGACAAGGACAAGTCCGCGGTCTACCTGCACGAGTGCCGCAGGATGGGCGTCAAGGTGCTGCCGCCGGACGTGAACGAGTCCGAGGCCGACTTCACGCCGCGCGGCACCGACATCCGGTTCGGCCTCGCGGCGATCCGCAACGTAGGCCGCAACGTCGTCGCGGAGATCGTCAGGGCCCGGCAGGAGAAGGGCGCGTTCGAGAGCTTCCAGGACTTCCTCCGCAAGGTGCCCGTCCAGGTCTGCAACAAGCGGGTCATCGAGTCGCTCACCAAGGCCGGCGCGTTCGACTCGCTCGGGCACACCAGGCGCGGCCTGCTCGAGGTGCACGAGCGCGCCGTCGACGCCGTCGTGGAGGTCAAGCGCAACGAGGCCATCGGCCAGGACTCCCTGTTCGGGTTCGGCGGCGACGGTGCGGACGGCGTGGCCGACTTCACGCTGCAGCTGGCGATCTCGCCGGAGGAGTGGGAGAAGACCGCGCTGCTCGCGTACGAGCGGGAGATGCTCGGCCTGTACGTCTCCGACCACCCGTTGCTCGGGCTGGAGAACGTGCTGGCGCAGCTCGCCGACTGCTCGCTCGCGAGCATCGCCGAGGGCGACCACCAGAACGGCGCGATGGTCACCTGCGCCGGCCTGGTCACCGGCCTCACCCGCCGGATCACCAAGCAGGGCGCGCCGTGGGCCGTGGCCCAGCTGGAGGACCTCGAGGGCTCGATCGAGGTGCTGTTCTTCCCGCAGACCTACCAGCAGTACGGCACGCTGCTCGCCGAGGACGCCGTGATCGCGGTGAAGGGACGCCTCGACAAGCGCGAGGACGTGCCGCGGCTGCGGGCCCAGGACATCACCATCCCGGACCTCGGCGTGCCCGCCGCGGGGCCGGTCGTGCTCACCCTGCCGGTGGCGCGCTGTACGCCGCCGGTCGTCGACCGGCTCAAGGACGTGCTCGGCACCCACCCGGGCATCACGGAGGTGCGGCTGCACCTGGAGAGCGGCAGCGGTCACCGCGTCGTCCGGCTGGACGACCGGTTCCGGGTGACGCCGTCGCCGGCGCTGATGGGCGACCTCAAGCAGCTGCTCGGCGCCGGCGCGGTCACCACGTCGAGCTGACATGCCGACACCGGGCCCGGCTCCGGGGCGACGCGCCCTAAGCTGACGAGAGCCATGTCAGTTACCGGACCTCCCATCGCCGCGGTGCGACCCCGCGGGCTCGCCGTTCGCGGACGGCTGTGGCCCGGCGGCGGCGACCCGGCGCTCGACGACGCCGTGGTCGTGGTCGGCGCCGACGGCCTGGTCAGCGCCTACGGGCCCGCCGACGGCGTCCACCTCCCGGACGGTGTGCACGCGATCGACGGCGCCTGGGTCGGTCCCGGTGTCGCCGACGCGCACGCGCACCTGGCGTTCGGCTCCGCTCCCGCGATGCTGGCCGGTGGCGTGCTCGCCGTCCGTGACCTCGGCGCGCCCCTCGACGACGCGCTCGCCGTGCGCGACCCGCACGGAATACCCGCGGTCGTCGCCTCCGGCCCGATCCTCACCGCGCCCGGCGGGTACCCGTCCCGCTCGTGGGGGGCACGCGGCTTCGCCCGGTTCCTCGGCTCGGCGGCGGAGGCGCACCGGGCTGTGGTACGGCTCGCCGACGCGGGCGTCGACGTCGTCAAGCTCGCGCTGGAACCCGCCGACGGGCTGCCGGTGCCGCCGCTCGAGGTGGCGCGCGCGGTCGTCGAGGCCGCCCACGACAACGGCCTCACCGTGACCTGCCACGCGTTCACCGCGGAGATGGTCGCGCGGGCGGTCGACGCGGGCGTCGACGAGCTGGCGCACGTGCCGACAGAACGGCTGCCCACCCACCTCGTGGCACAGCTCGTACTCGACGACGTCGTGGTCGTGTCGACGATGCACGCGCTCGTCGCGAACGGCGACGCCGAGGCCGCGGACGCCGTACGGGCGAACGCCCGGGCGCTGGTTGGCAGCGGCGTGCCCGTCGTCTACGGCACGGACCTCGGCAACACCGGCATCGCGCCGGGCGTCGACGCCGAGGAGCTGGCGCTGCTCGCCGAGGCCGGGCTCGGGCCGGAGGGCGCGCTGCGTGCGGCCACCGAGGGTTCCGCCGCGGTCGGCGGTCTGAACGGCGTGCACCAGGGCCGGGTGCGGGTGGGGGAGCGCGCCCGCATGGTGGTGCTGGCAGGCGACCCGGTCGCCGAGCCGAAGAACTGGTCGACGCCCGTCGCCGTCGTGCACGGGACGGAGGTCACGCAGCCGTGACGAGCTCCGTCCCGCCCGCGTTCGACCCGGACGGCCCCACGCCGCCCGGCCGGGTCGTCGCCGGCCAGGTGCTCGCGGCGGTCGCGATCGTGGCCGGCCTGGCCGTCGCGGGTGGCCTCGGCGGGGTCGTCTGGCACCTCGTCGCCCCGCGCACCGAGCTCGTCTACGACGACGGCGTCGCGAACTTCGTCGGGCCGGTGCCGTCCGCGCCGATCGCCGCCGACGGCTGGTTCTCGGTGATCGCGCTGCTCGCCGGGATCGCGTCCGGCAGCCTGACCCAGGCGTTCCTGCACCGGCGGATGCCGGGTGCGCTCGTCGGACTCGCCGTCGGCGCGGCGCTCGCGTCCTTCGTCATGTGGCGGGTCGGCCACTGGTTCGGCGCGGCGGCGTACGCCACCGCCGTGCACCACGTCGCGGACGGAGCGCACCTCTACGCGCCGCTGGACGTCCGGGCCAAGGGCGTGCTCCTGCTCTGGCCGCTCGCCGCGACGCTGACCGTCTTCATCGCCGCGGTCACCGAGTCGATCCAGCAGCGGTCCGCCCGCGGGCACGGCGAGACCGCCCCGCCGGCGCCGCGGCCCGACCTGCCGCCGATCCGCGAGGAGGGCGACCACACCTCGTCGTATCCCTACGCTGGTCCGGGCGAGCGCGGCGGCGAACGTCCGGCGGCGGGCGGTACCACGTGACCACCGTCTCGACGCTCGGCGACATCGCGCTCGTCGCCGCTTCGCTCGGCGCGGACGCCATCCGCGCGGTGATCCGCTCCGGTGAGCTCGCCGTGGCCACGAAGACCTCGGACAGCGACTTCGTCACCGCCGCCGACCTCGCCGCAGACGACGCGATCGCCCGGGCGATCACGGCCGCCCGGCCCGACGACGCGATCAAGTCGGAGGAGTCCGGCCGCCGCGCGGGGACGTCCGGCATCACCTGGGTGGTCGACCCGCTGGACGGCACCATGAACTTCGTGCACCACCGGGACGAGTACGCGGTGTCGGTCGGCGTCGAGCAGGACGGCGACTACGTGGCCGGCGCGATCGTCCGGCCGACGAGCGGCGCCTGGATCGCGGCGGGGGACGGCGTCGTCCGCGCCAGGGAGGGGAGACCCGGCGTCACCGGCACGACCGACCCCGAGGCGGCGATGTTCTCCGTCGGACTGGCCGGCGACGCCGACATGCGCGCCCGTATGCTGGACATGATCGGCGACCTGCTGCCGATCGCGCGCGACTTCCGCCGCAGCGGCTCGTCGGCGTGCGAGCTGGCCGACCTGGCGATGGGCCGCGTCGACGTCTACCTCGGGTTCGGCGTCAACGACTGGGACGTCGCCGCCGGCATCGCCGTCGTCCGTGCCGCGGGCGGCCGCGCCGAGTGGGTCGAGACGGAAAGCGGCCTGCCGCTGCTCGCCGCCGGCACGCCCGCGGTCTTCGACCAGTTCGTCGAGCGTGCCGCGAAGGTCTGAGCCGCCACCGGTTCGAGCTCAGCGGGACAGGGGCGCGAGCGTGCCGGACGTGGGGCGCAGCAGGTCCGCCGGCGCCAGCTCGATCTCCAGGCCGCGCCTGCCGGCGGACACGTGGATCGTGGCGAACGCCTCCGCCGACGCGTCGACGTACGTCGGCAGCCGGCGCTTCTGGCCGAGCGGGCTGATCCCGCCGACGACGTAACCGGTGGCGCGCTCGGCGTCCCGCTGGTCGGCGAGCGAGGCCTTCTTCCCGCCCGCGGCCGCGGCCGGTGCCTTGAGGTCAAGCGACGACGCCACCGGCACCACCGCCACCGTGAGGGTCCCGTCGACGGACGCCACGAGGGTCTTGAACACGCGTTCCTGCGGCAGGTCCAGGGCCGTCGCGGCCTCGAGGCCGTACGACGCTGCCGCCGGGTCGTGCTCGTACGCGTGCAGGGTGAA
>JAFMQP010000200.1 GCA_017354575.1 Acidothermales bacterium
GGTCACGGGCTCGCGCGCGTCCGGCTGGACATCGGCTACGACGGACGCGAGTTCTCCGGCTGGGCGACCCAGCCGGGCCGCCGCACGGTACAGGAGACGGTCGAGGCGGCGCTCACGCGCGTGCTGCGGCTCGCCGAGCCCGCCAGGCTGACCGTCGCCGGGCGTACCGACGCCGGCGTGCACGCGACCGGCCAGGTGGCCCACGTCGACCTCCCGGCGTCGACGTGGGCGGACGAACGCGAGCTGCTGGTCCGCCGGCTCGCGGGCGTGCTGCCGGCGGATGTGCGGGTGCGGGCGGCGTCCGCGGCACCCGACGGCTTCGACGCGCGGTTCTCCGCGCTCGCCCGGCGGTACGCGTACCGCGTCTGCGACGACCCCGCCGGGCCCGACCCGCTGCGCCGGCACGACACGGTGGCGCACAACCGGCCGCTCGACGCCGCCACGATGGACGAGGCGAGCCGTGCGCTCGTCGGCGAGCACGACTTCGCCGCGTACTGCCGGCCACGCGAGGGCGCCACGACGGTACGCACCCTGCTGCGGTACGCATGGCGCCGCGACACCGACGGCGTCCTCGTCGCCGAGGTGGTGGCGGACGCGTTCTGCCACAACATGGTGCGGGCACTCGTCGGCGCAGCCGTCGCCGTGGGGGAGGGCCGGCGTCCCGTCGGCTGGCCCGCCGAGGTGCTCGCCCGTGGCGTCCGTGACCCGGCCGTCACCGTGCTGCCGGCGCACGGCCTGACGCTCGTGGAGGTGCGCTACCCGCCCGACGCCGAGCTCGCCGCGCGCGCCGCCCGGGCCCGGAACCGCCGCGTGCCGCCGCCTCGCCGCTAGCGTCTTTCGAGCGGGCGGTCGAGCAGTGCCTGCATGTCGGCGAAGCCGCGGAACGCCGTACCGCCGAACGACCTGGTCGTCGTGCCCCTCGCCTTGGCCACGATCTCCCACTGCATGTAATGGCCGTGTGGCTGGTCGAACACGAACCGGGTGTGCCACGTGCTCGGGGCCCGCAGCAGTTTGAAGAACGGGCCGTTCACCGTCGCGGTCTGCGACGCCGCCTTGGCGTGCGCCGAGTCGGCGAGGTTCGCGATGCCCGCGTTGGTCTGGATGTTGTGCCTGCGGTCGACATAGCTGGCGACCAGGATCTGGTTGCACCTGCCGGCCGACAGCACCTTGCGCAGCTTGGCGCCGTCGACGTACCTGCTGCTGCTGCACGCCGAGACGTGGAACGTCCGGTACCTGGTGTACGTGTAGCCGCCGGCGCCGCGGAAGGTCTTGGGGAACATCTCGGACATCGACAGCGGCCGGCTGTCGGTGGACCGCTTGTCGAGCCGGCCGGGGTCCTTCGTGGGCGGTGCGCTCGTCGTGACCGTGGGGCTGGGCATCGGGGTCGGTGACCAGATCGACGTGCTCTGCGTCGGCGTCGGCCGCGGTGTCGGCGAGGGCTCGTCGTTGGCCTTGACGTACGCGATGCCGCCCGCGGTCAGCGAGCCGAGCACGACGACGCCGACGACGACCAGGATGATCACGAGGGGCAGCTTGCTGCCGCCACGGCCGCCGCCGGGTGGCGGCGGGCCGAACCCGCCCGGCGGCATCTGTCCCGGTGGTGGGCCGTGACCGCCGCCCGGCATCCGGTACGGCAGCGGCTGTGTCGGGTGACCACCGCCGTAGGGTTCGCGCTGCTGCCCTTCGGGACCGCCCCAGTACCGCGGCGCGGGAGGCTGCTGTCCGGGCGCGGGCGGCCACGGCGGCCGGTACGGCAGCGGCGGCTCGCCGGGACCGCCGGCGGGTCCCTGCCGACCCGGGCCGCGCCGGTCGTCGGGGGCGGAGCCGCCCGGTCCGTGCGTCATGCGGCAAAGCGTAGCGGCGGGCGCGGCCCGGCAGGCCCGCTCACGGGGTCGGGGTGGCCGGTTCTTCCCGCGCAGTCACGGGCACCCGTTTTGCCGACCGCGAGGGCCGCCGGGTACTCTTGACCGAGTCACGTTGCGACCCGTGCGCGACGTCCAGGTGCCGCGATCGGCGGCCCGCCCGACACACGACCACAGCAAAGGCCATTTCCGTGCGCACGTACAGCCCGAAGACCGCCGACACCGAGCGGCAGTGGCACGTCATCGACGCCGCCGACGTCGTGCTCGGCCGGCTTGCCAGCCAGGCGGCGGTGCTGCTGCGCGGCAAGCACAAGCCGACCTTCGCTCCGCACGTCGACACCGGCGACTTCGTGATCGTGGTCAACGCCGACAAGGTCGCGCTCACCGGCGACAAGCGCCGCACCAAGCTCGCGTACCGGCACTCCGGCTACCCGGGCGGGCTGCGCAGCATGCCGTACGAGGAGCTGCTGACCAAGCACCCCGAGCGAGCGGTGGAGAAGGCGGTGCGCGGCATGCTGCCGAAGAACCGCCTCGGCCGGCAGCTGCTGAAGAAGCTCAAGGTGTACGCAGGACCCGAGCACCCGCACCGCGCCCAGCAGCCGGTGCCCTTCGAGATCACCCAGGTGGAGCAGTGACAGTAGGCGACGACGCGACCAACGCCCCCGAGACGGACGAGGTCCCCGAGGGCGGGGTCTTCACCAGCGAGACGCCCGCGGGCGCGGCACCGGCCGGTACGCCGGCGACGCCTCGGGCCGTCGTGACGGGCAGCGCGATCGCCACCGGCCGCCGCAAGGAGGCCGTCGCCCGGGTCCGGCTCAGCCCCGGCACCGGCGCGTGGACGCTGAACGGCCGTTCGCTGGAGGTCTACTTCCCGAACCCCGTCCACCGGCAGATCGTGCAGGAGCCGTTCGCCACGCTGGACGCGGTCGACCGCTTCGACGTGATCGCGCGGCTGCACGGCGGCGGCGTCAACGGCCAGGCAGGAGCGTTGCGGCTCGCCATCGCCCGGGCGCTCACCGAGGTCGACACCGAGCACCGGCCGCCGCTCAAGAAGGTCGGTTTCCTCACCCGCGACCCCCGCGCCAAGGAGCGCCGCAAGTACGGGCTGAAGAAGGCCCGTAAGGCGCCGCAGTACTCCAAGCGCTAGTACGGTCGGGGGATGGCCCGACTCTTCGGAACCGACGGCGTACGCGGCATCGCCAACCGCGACATCACCGCCGAGCTCGCACTCGACCTGTCCGTCGCGGCCGCGCACGTCCTCGGTGAGGCGGGTGCGTTCTCCGGCCACCGGCCCACCGCCGTGGTCGGCCGCGACACGCGCGCGTCCGGCGAGTTCCTGGAGGCGGCGGTCGTCGCGGGCCTCGCCAGCGCGGGCGTCGACGTGCAGCGCGTCGGCGTGCTGCCGACCCCCGCCGTCGCGTACCTGGCCGACGCACTCGAGGCCGACGTCGGCGTCGTGCTGTCCGCGAGCCACAACCCCGCCGCCGACAACGGCATCAAGTTCTTCGGCAAGGGCGGGCTGAAGCTGCCCGACGACGTCGAGGACGCCGTCGAGGCCCGGCTCGGCGAGAACTGGACCCGTCCGGTCGGCCCGGACGTGGGCCGGGTCAGCGACGCGGGTGAGCTCGGCAAGCAGTACGTCGACCACCTGCTGTCGACGCTGCCGTACCGGCTAGACGGGCTGCGCGTCGTCGTCGACTGCGCGCACGGGGCGGCGTACGAGGTCGCGGTGGCCGCGCTGTCCGGCGCGGGCGCCGACATCGTCACCATCGGCGTCGACCCGGACGGGCTCAACATCAACGACGGCTGCGGGTCGACGCAGCTCGACACCCTGCGCGAGGCCGTCGCGCGGCACGGCGCGGACGCCGGCGTGGCGTTCGACGGCGACGCCGACCGCTGTCTGGCCGTGACGGCCGACGGCGAGGACGTCGACGGCGACCAGATCATGGGCGTGCTGGCGCTCGCGATGCGCGACCGCGGCGACCTGCGCGCCGACACCGTGGTCGCGACGGTGATGTCCAACCTCGGCTTCCGCAAGGCGATGGCGGCCGCGGGCATCGAGGTGGTGGAGACCGCGGTCGGCGACCGCTACCTGCTGGAGGCGATGCGCGCCGGCGGCTACAACCTCGGCGGCGAGCAGTCGGGGCACCTGCTGCTGCTCGACCACGCCACCACCGGCGACGGCGTACTCACCGCCTTGCACCTGCTGGCCCGGGTCGCGCAGACCGGCCGGCCGCTCGCCGAGCTCACCGGCGTCGTCACCCGGCTGCCGCAGGTGCTCGTCAACGTCAGCGGCGTCGACAAGTCGCGCGCCCACGACGCACCTGAGCTCTCCTCGGCGGTGCGGGACGCGGTGGCCAGGCTCGGTCAGCGCGGCCGGGTGCTGCTGCGGCCGAGCGGCACCGAGCCGAAGGTGCGCGTGATGGTCGAGGCCCCGACCGAGGACGAGGCCCGCGCCGTCGCGGAGGACCTCGCCGAGGTCGTCCGCCGCGAGCTCGCCCTCTGACCGCCTGACGGTGGGTCCGGCGACCAGGCGGGTGCAGGTGCCGCGCGATGGCGACCGTACGCCAGGTAGCGGCTCGGCACATTGCGGTCGTCAGGCCGCTCGGCGGGCTCGGCGCGCCGCACGGGCGCGGCGGAACCGGCGGCGTACCTCCTGCCAGATCACCCGTTGCGCGAACAGCGTCACGGCGCCGGCGACCACGATGCCCGCGAGGTTGATGGCGAGCTGGATCGCCGACAACGACACCTGTCTCCACTCGGCGAGCGCCAGGGCCACGGCGATGTTCCCGGCCGCGGGCACCGTCGTCACGGAGATGAACACGCCGACCAGCGTCGAGGACTTCGCCGAGGTCAGCGAAAGAACGCCCGCGCAGCCGGCGAGCACGGCGACGATGAACGACCACTTGTCCGGGTGGACGACGAAGTCGGTGAGTGGGCGGTGCTCCAGCATGCCCGGGTGGATCCAGCCCAGCCAGCGGCTCACCAGGGCGCAGGCGAAGGTCACCGCGATCGCGGCCGCGAACCCGGCGACCAGCGTGCGCACGCCCTGCCACGCCCACCGCGGACGACGCCGCAACAGCGCGACGGAGATGCGGGCGAGTGGTCCGAACTCCGGCCCGAGCACCATCGCGCCGACGACGAGGATCGGGCTGTCGATGAGCACGGCGATGCCGGCGAGCTGCGTCGCGACGGCGAGGAAGACCACGTACGACCAGGTGAGCTCGGTGTCGGCCTCGGTCTGCCGCTCGAGGGTGTTCCACAGCACGGCGTCCGACCCGGCGCCCGGCGCCGCTCGCTCGGCGGCCTTCGCGGCCTCGGACAGCACCACGTCGTCCATGACGGCGACCCCGCCGCACTGCTCGATCCCGAGCGCCCGCAGATCGGACAGCATGCCGTCCGCCGCCTCACGGGCCACGTCGCAGACGACGACGTCGCCGTCGGGCTCGACCGAGGCGCCGCGGTATACGGCGACGTGGGCCACCCCGGTCTCCCCGCGCAGCAGCGCGACGACCTCGTCCGTGCGGTCCGCCGGACACATCACGCGCACGCTCAGCACCCGCAGATGA
The DNA here is from genome assembly GCA_017354575.1 of Acidothermales bacterium. Taxonomy (GTDB): domain Bacteria; phylum Actinomycetota; class Actinomycetes; order Streptosporangiales; family WHST01; genus WHST01. The sequence goes on from JAFMQP010000200.1 coordinate 5,432, forward strand.
TCGCACGCCACGCGGACGTTCGCGGGACCCGGCCGAGGCCGCCCCGTACGCTGGGACGCATGTGCGGAATCGTGGGGTACGTGGGCCACCGCCCGGCGCTCGACGTCGTCATCGGCGGGCTGTCCCGGCTGGAGTACCGCGGCTACGACTCGGCCGGCGTGGCGCTCGTCGCCGAGGGCAAGCTGCGCACCGACAAGCGCGCGGGCAAGCTGTCCGCGCTCACCGACGCGCTCGCCGCGTCCCCGCTCCCTGCGGGCCACGTCGGCATCGGGCACACCCGGTGGGCGACGCACGGCGCGCCGAACGACCGCAACGCCCACCCGCATCTCGACTGCACGGGCGCGATCGCGGTCATCCACAACGGCATCATCGAGAACTTCGCGGTGCTCCGCGACGAGCTCGCCGAACGCGGCCACGCGCTGGCGTCCGACACCGACACCGAGATCGTCGCCCACCTGCTCGAGGAGGAGTCGGCGCACGGCGGCACCGACCTCGCCGAGGCGATGCGGCGCGTCTGCCGGCGGCTCTCCGGCGCGTTCACCCTCGTCGCCGCCTCGGCGCGCGATCCCGAGGTCGTCGTCGCCGCGCGGCGCAGCTCCCCCCTGGTCATCGGGCTGGGCGACGGTGAGACGTTCCTCGCGAGCGACGTCGCCGCCTTCATCGCGTACACACGCGACGCGCTCGAGCTCGCCGACGACCGCGTCGTCGAGCTGCGCCGGGACGCGGTCACCGTCACCGACCTGGGCGGCAACCCGGCCGAGGGCCGCCCGTTCCACGTCGACTGGGACGCGTCCGCCGCCGAGAAGGGCGGCTACCCGTACTTCATGCTCAAGGAGATCGAGGAGCAGCCGCGCGCCGTCGCCGACACCCTGCTCGGCCGGGTCGGTGCGGACGGCAGGCTCAGCCTGGACGAGATGCGCATCGCCGACGACGAGCTCCGCGAGGTCGACAAGGTCGTCATCGTCGCGTGCGGCACGGCGTACCACGCGGGGCTGATCGCGAAGTACGCCATCGAGCACTGGACCCGGCTGCCCTGCGAGGTCGAGCTGGCGAGCGAGTTCCGCTACCGCGACCCGGTCGTCGACCGCGGCACGCTCGTCATCGCGATCAGCCAGTCCGGCGAGACGATGGACACGCTGATGGCGGTACGCCATGCGCGCGAGCAACACTCCCGCGTGCTCGCCATCTGCAACACCATCGGCTCCACCATCCCGCGCGAGTCGGACGGCGCGCTCTACACGCACGCCGGGCCGGAGGTGGGCGTGGCGGCCACCAAGACGTTCCTCACCCAGCTTGTCGCGTGCTACCTCATCGGGCTGTACCTCGCCCAGGTGCGTGGCAACAAGTTCGGCGACGAGATCGGCGACGTCATCCGGCAGCTCGCCGCGATGCCCGAGACGGTGGAACGCGTGCTCGGCACCGTCGAGCCCGTCCGCACGCTGGCGCGCGACCTGCGCGACGCCGCCACCGTGCTGTTCCTCGGCCGGCACGTCGGCTTCCCGGTGGCGATGGAGGGCGCGCTGAAGCTCAAGGAGCTCGCGTACATCCACGCCGAGGCGTTCGCCGCGGGTGAGCTGAAACACGGGCCGATCGCGCTGATCGAGGACGGCCTGCCGGTCGTCGTCATGGTGCCGCCGCCGCGGGGACGCAGTGTGCTGCACGACAAGATCGTGTCGAACATCCAGGAGATCCGGGCCAGGGGCGCGTACACGATCGTGCTCGCGGAGGAGGGCGACGAGTCGGTGCGGCCGTACGCCGACGTCGTCGTCGGGCTGCCCGTGGCGCCCACCCTGCTGCAGC
>JAFMQP010000026.1 GCA_017354575.1 Acidothermales bacterium
CGCGATCGCGAGCATGACGCGCTGCCGCTGGCCGCCGGAGAACTGGTGCGGATACGCGTGTGCGGCGACCGCAGGATCGGGCAGCCCGACCTGTGCGAGCAACTCCACCGCCGTCGCGTGCGCCGAACGCCCGTCGGAGCGGGTGCGGTGGATCAGCAACGCCTCCGCGACCTGACGCCCCACCCGCATCGTCGGGTTGAGCGCCGTCATCGGCTCCTGGAACACCATCGCGATGTCCTTGCCGCGCACGCGCGACAGCGCGGCCTCGTCGCCGGACAGGAGATCGTGGTCGCCCAGGCGCGCGGAGCCGGTTGCCGCCAGCTCCTCGGGGAGTAGCCCCATCAGGCTGAGCGCGGTCAACGACTTGCCGGACCCGGACTCGCCGATCAGGCCGACCCGCTCGCCCGCGCGGATGGTGAAGCCGACCTCCTCGACGAGACGCCGCCGGCCCGCGGTGACGCCGAGGTCGCGTACCGCCAGCACCACGGACGGGTCGGTTGCGTTCATCACCGGTCCTCGAGCTTCGGGTCGAGGTAGTCGCGCAGCCCGTCGCCGAGCATGTTGAACCCCAGTACGGCCACCGCGATCGCGACGCCGGGGAAGACCGCGAGGCGCGGCGCCTCCCACAGCAGCTCCTGGCTGGACTGGAGCATCCGCCCCCACGTCGGCGTCGGCGGCGGGGTGCCGAACCCCAGGAACGACAACGCCGCCTCGGCGAGCACCGCGATCGCGAACCCGACGGACGCCTGCACGACGACCAGGCCACTGACGTTGGGCAGCACGTGGCGCAGCCCGATGCCGAACGGGTGGCGTCCCGCGGCCCGGGCGGCGAGGACGTACTCCGTCCGCATCACCTGCAGCGTCCCGCTGCGTACCAGGCGCGCGAAGTTCGGGATGCTGGCGATGCCGATCGCGATCATCGCGACGAGGGTGCTGCCGCCGTACACCGCGGCGAACATGATGGCGAGCAGGAGCGCGGGGAACGCGAGCAGCAGGTCGTTGAAACGCATCAGCGCCTCGCCCACCCACCGCGGGCCCATGCCGGCGACGATGCCCAGCGGCACGCCGACCAACGCCGCGACGCCGACCGCGGCGACGCCCACGAAGAGCGCGGTTTGGGATCCGACCATGATCTGGCTGAACACGTCCCTGCCGAACTTGTCCGTGCCGAACCAGTACTCCGCCGACGGATTCCGCAACCGGGCAGACGCGTCGACCAGCGTGGGATCGTGTGGTGTCCAGACGAAGGACAGCAACGCCATCACGATCAGCAGACCGACGATGACCGCGCCGACGACGAGGCTCGCGTTCCGGCCGCGGCCGCGCCGCGGCGCACCGATGGCCGCGCTCGCGAGTTCGACGCCGGGCCCGGCGTCCATCGCCGTCATGACGTCCCCGTCCTCAGCCGCGGGTCGATCGCGACGTAGAGCAGGTCGACGGCGAAGTTCACCACGAGCACGGCCACGACGAGGATCATGACGACGTCCTGCACCACGATCAGGTCGCGGTTGGCGACGCTGTCGAGCAACAGGCTGCCGAGACCGGGGATGACGAAGACCCGCTCGACGACGACCGCCCCGACGAGCAGCGTCGCGAGCTGGAGGGCGAGCATCGTCACCACCGGGATCGCGGCGTTGCGCAATCCGTGGCGTACCAGCGCCTGTGCCGGCCGCAGACCCTTGGCCCTGGCGGTCCTGAGGTAGTCCTCCCTGAGCACGTCGAGCACGGCGCTGCGCACGTACCGGGTGAGCACCGCGGCCTGCACGACGCCGAGCGAGAAGGCCGGCAGGACGAGCTGCTCGAAGAACATGCGTGGGTTGGCGGCGGGAGGCGTCCACCCGTTCGCCGGCAACCACCGCAGCCGGACGGCGAACAGCGTGATCAGCAGGATGCCCGCGAGGAACGCCGGCACGGCGACGCCGACCTGGGACAGCCCGGAAAGCAGCAGGCCGGAGAGACGCCGGTGCCGCATCGCCATCACCGTCCCGACCGGCACGGCGATCACGACCGCGATCACCATCGCGGTGACCGCGAGCCAGAGCGTCACCTGGATGCGGTCCGCGATCTGCGGCCCGATCGCGGCGCGCGAGACGTACGAGTCGCCGAGGTGGAAGGTCACGAGCCCGTGCACCCAGCTCGCGTACTGGTTCACCAGCGGCCGGTCCAGCCCGAACTCCGCCCGCAGCCGCCGCACCGCCGACGCAGAGGCGTCGACGCCCAGCGCCACCCGGGCCGGGTCTCCCGGCAGCACCGCCATGAACCCGAACACCGCGATCGAGCTCACGACGAGGCTGGCCAGGAAGACCGAGGTCCGCCGCAGCAGACGCAGGAGCATGGAGTCAGGACCTCCTGTCAGCGACGCCCCAGCTGGGTGAGGTCGAACGACTCCGAGATGGCGTTCTTCGGCAGGCCGGTGACGTCCTTGTCCGCGACGATGAGGTTGGGCAGGACGAACAGCCAGTCCGCCGCGGCGTCCTCTGCGAGCATTCTCGCGGCCTGCTTCATGTACGTCACCTGCTGGTCGGGTGTGCCCTCGTCCGCCTTCTGCAGCAGCGTACGCAACGCGGGCTTCCCGTAGCGCGTGTAGTACTTGGGATCCCCGAACACCGCGGGCATGTCGCGGGGCTCGACGTGCGCGACGATCGACATGTCGTAGTCGGCGTTGGTGAAGACCGTGCTGAGCCACGCGGCCGGGAACTCCAGCTGGTCGATCTTCACCTTGAAGCCGAGCTGATCGAGCTGGCTCTTCACCACCTGGCCGCACGCCGTGGCGTACGGCAGGGTCGGGAGCCGCAGCCGCAGCGTCCTGCCCGCCTCGCCCGACTCCTTGAGCAGTTGCCTGGCCTTTGCCGGGTCGTGCGGGTAGAGGCCGGTGAGGTCCTCGTACCACGGGTCGGTCGGCGGCACCATGCCGCCGATCAGCTTGCCCTTGCCGGCCCAGCAGGTGTCGAGCAACGCCTTGTGGTCGATGCCGTACTTGACGGCCTGGCGCAGCTTCCTGTTCTTCAACGGCCCGGACCCGTTGTTGAACGACAGCACGACCTCACCGTTCGTCGTACCCTCGATCACCTGGTACTTCGGGTTGTTCTCGAACTGGCCGAGGGAGTCGGGGCTCTGCACCGCGCCGTTCACGTCGATCGTGCCGCTGAGCAACGCGTTGTTCTCCGCCGTGGGGTCCTTGAAGTACTTCAGCGCGATGGTCTTGAAGTACGGCTCGTGGCCCCAGTAACGGTCGTTGCGCGTGAGCGTGATCGAGTCGCCGCGGACCCACTTCGAGAACAGGTACGGGCCGGTGCCGATCGGCTTGGTGGCGAGGTTGCCCACGCCGGTCCGGCTGAACATCGCGCCGATGCGCGTCGTCATCCGGTACAGCCAGTCGTTGCTGGGATGCCTCAGCTTCACCACAAGGGTCGTCGGGTTCGTGACCGACACCGTGTCGACGGTGTCCATCGCGGACTTCAGTGAGATGGTCCAGTCGCTCTTGACGCGTTCGATGGAGAACTTCGCGTCGTCCGCCGTGAACGGCTTGCCGTCGCTGAACTTCGCGCCCTGGACCAGATGGAACGTGTACGTCGTGCGGTCGGACGAGACGTCCCACGACTTCGCGAGTGCGGGCACGACCCTGCCGCTCTGGTCGACCTTCACCAGCGTCTCGTTGACGTTGTACAGCAACGCCTGCGGAATGGCGGCGCCGTCGTTCTTGGTGAAGTCGAGGCTGGCCGGCTCGGCGGTGAGCCCGACGGCGAGCGACGCGTCCGCCGTACCGGGCGACGCGGTCCCGTTCCCCGAGCTGGAGCCGGCCTGGCACGCGGCCAGGAACGCCACGGCGACCGTGGCAAGGGCCACGGCGCTCTTCCTCATGTTGGACGTCACGTCGTTTCTCCATCCAGTACGACGGCCGCGATCTCGTGCTGGCCTGACAAACCTACCCGTCGGCACGGTTCGGGCGGGTGCCCTCGCCGTCACCTACGTCGGGGAGCGGGTGGCAGGTAGGCGTACCAACGGTGCGCGCCGGCGTCGGTCAACGGGACGCGCCGCCACCGGTCGAGCCAGTGCGCCGGGCGGTCGGACTGCCGGGTCAGGACGACGACCTGTTGGCCGGCGGCCCGCGCGGCACGGATGCCCGCGGGCGTGTGCCCACCGCCCCAGTTCTGTTTCACGGCCGACTCGTGGCAGTGGGCGTAGAAGGCGACCTGCGGCGCGTCGTGCCCGTAGACGAGGCAGGGCGGCCGGGTACCGAGACGTGCGAGGCCGGCACCGACGTCGGCGACGACCGCGCGAGGGGGCGCCTGCCTGTGCAGCACGTCGTCCAGCCCGCGGGCCTGCACGCCCAGGTGCGCGAGGACGCCGACGACCGCGAGGCCCACCGTCGCGGGTCGCAACCGTGCCGGGGCGCCGCGGACGAGCCAGCGCACCGCCTCCGCCGCCGGCAACGCGGCGAGCCCGTAGCCGGGCAACAGGAAGCGCGGTGCGGCATAGCCGACGCCGACGATATACGACGCGACGAACACCGCCGCGACGACGGCGGCGAGTGTCATCGGCGCGAACCGCGACGTCCGTCGCGTCACGACGCAGCCCACGACCGCGACCACGGGCACGGCGAAGAACCAGACCGACACGACAGGGGAGACCTGGTGGCACGCGGGCCGGCAGAGGATCTGCGTCTCGGACAGCGCGGCGAGGTGCTGGTACAGCGAGAAGTGCAGGCCGGTCTCGTTCTCCGCGCCGGCGGCGGAGAGCCGCGCGAGCGGACCGCCGTAGTACGCGTACGCCTCGCCGACCCACTCCCCCCAGCCGATCGCGACGCCGCCCAGCACGGCGAGGACCAGGCCGGGACGCCGCCAGGCGCGGACGACGAGCGCGGCCACCACGAGCGACACGGCGACCCACAGCGCGTCGGTGGGACGGACGAGCGCGGTGCAGGCCACTGCCCCGGCTAGCCCGACCGCCGCCCACCGCTGCCGGCCCGGCCGGACCGCGAGTGCGAACAGCCCGACCGCGGCGATCGCGCCGTACGCGACGAACATGTCCGGCATGGCCTCGTTGCCGTAGAACACCGCGACCCACACCGACGCGAACAGCGCGGCGGCGCCCGGGACGACGGCGCCGGGACGCACCCGGAGCCACGGCCAGAACGCACAGAACAGGCCGACGCCGGACAGCACGGTCAGATACGCACGGATGGCCGGCACCGACGTCGTCACCAAGGTGACGGGCGCGACCAGCAGAGGCAGGCCGCGGGCCCGCGGCGCGGAGAACACCCCGGGCGGCACGTCCCCGGCGTACTGGCTGAGGTAGACGGTCTCGTCCCAGCCGAGACCAACGTGGAACGTGACCAGGAACTGGACGAGCACCCACACGCCGGCCACGGTGGCCAGCGCGAGCAGCCACGGATCGGCCCTCGGCCGGGCAGGGAGCACTGGCCCTCGCCTTCGACTCATTACTACTGCAATAGTAGGTACTGACTATGACCGCGCCAGGTGAGCCGAAGCTGAGAGCGACGGGCGTGCGCCGACGACTGGACGCCCTGCGACGGCGCCTGCACTGGTGGCGCCTGCGTACCGCGACGGTGGCGGCTGGGCCGGTGCACGAGCCCGGCGACGAGTGGGTCAGGTGTGGGCCGGGCGGCTGCGGTGACGAGGACTGCCTGTCCCGCGGCGCCGAGAGCTGCGTTCGCGCCACGGCGCGGGACCCGGAGGCGCGGTAGCGAACCGGGTGACCCACGCGCCCACCCGGACAACTACTATCGTGATAGTAATGGCGCACGGGTAACGAACCGCTGAACGTGAGGACAACCGTTGTCGGCAGGCACGCGAGCTGGGCGACCGCACGCCGCGCGACGCACCGTCGCCGTCGTGCTCGCCGGCGGCACGGGCTCGCGCGTCGGCCTGGAGATCCCGAAGCAGCTGCTGAAGGTCGCGGGCCGGCCGATCATCGAGCACACCATCGCCGCGCTGGACTCGTTCCAGGAGATCGACGAGATCGTCGTGCTGATGGCGTCCGGCTTCCTCGAGGACGTGGAGCGGATCGTCCGCAACGGCCGGTACGACAAGGTTTCCCGTGTGCTCGAAGGCGGCGCGAGCCGCACCGAGTCGACCTGCCGCGCGATCGACGCACTCGGCGACGAGGACTGCAACGTGCTCTTCCACGACGCGGTACGGCCGTTCCTGGATCGCCGCATCGTGGCCGACTGCGTGGCGGCGCTGCGTCGCTACGACGCCGTCGACGTCGCGATCCCGTCGGCGGACACCATCATCGAGGTGGCCGACGACCTGATCATGGACGTGCCGAGCCGGGCGCGGCTGCGTCGCGGCCAGACGCCGCAGGCGTTCCGGCTCGCCACGATCCGGAAGGCGTACGAGCGCGCCATGGCCGACCCGGACTTCACCTCGACGGACGACTGCACCGTCGTGCTCAGGTACCTTCCCGGCGTGCCGATCCACGTGGTCACCGGCACCGAGGAGAACATGAAGGTGACCCACCCGCTCGACGTGTTCATCGCCGACAAGCTGTTCCAGCTCGCCTCGCACGTCCCCGAGCACCTCGGCTCACCGGATGAGTACCGGCGCCGGCTCGCGGGGCGCACGCTCGTCGTGCTCGGCGGCAGCTACGGCATCGGCGCCGACATCGCGCGGCTCGCACGCGGGTTCGGCGCGGACGTGTTCTCGTTCAGCCGCAGCGAGACGGGCACGCACGTCGAGGACATGTCGCAGCTGCGGGCGGCGCTGCAGCAGGCGCACGAGCAGAGCGGCCGCATCGACTACGTCGTCAACACCGCGGGCGTCCTGCGCGTCGGCGCCCTCACCGACGTCGACGACGCCACCATCGACGAGATGGTGAAGGTCAACTACCTCGCGCCGATCGCGATCGCGCGCGCGGCGCGGCCGTACCTCGCGGAGACGAAGGGCCATCTGCTCTACTACACGTCCAGCTCGTACACGCGCGGCCGCGGCGGGTACAGCCTCTACTCGTCGAGCAAGGCCGCGGTCGTCAACCTCACCCAGGCGCTCGCGGACGAGTGGGCCGATCTCGGCATCCGGGTCAACTGCGTGAATCCGGAACGCACCCGCACACCGATGCGCGTCCGTGCGTTCGGCGAGGAGCCACCGGAGACGTTGCTCGCGTCGACCGCGGTCGCGTTCACGTCGATCGACGTGCTGCTCTCCGATCTCACGGGCCAGGTCGTCGACGTACGCCGTGACAAGCCCGGCAACCACGCCGAGCCACCGGGCGACCTCGGTGCGCCCGCGACGGCGAAGGGGACGCCGTGAACCGCTTCTGGTCGGAGCTCAAGGGCAACCCGGCGCTCGCCACGGGGAACCTCGTGCTGCTGGCGCTGTCCTACCCCGCCATGCTCGTCCTCGCGCTGCTCGGCCGGCCGTGGGGGTTCGCCGCGGCCGCCGCCGTCAGTTACCTCAGCGAGCTGTACGCTGCCCGCTCCGCGCCGACGGTGTCGGCGTGGCTGAGCAGGTCGAGCGTCGGCGTCTCCGTCCGGTTCATGTTCCGCGACGGGGCGGTGCTCGTCCTTGCGGTACGCACGGGCGTACCGTCCGGCGGCGCGCTCGTCGCGATGGCCGTCGGACTCATGGCGCTGCACGCGATACGCGGGATACAGGGCCTGTGCGCGACATTCGTCACCCGGCGCCGCCGGCTGCCCGTCGCCACCCGCAACGTCGACATCGCCGAGCTGCGCATCCCCGACGCGCCGCCGGGACTCCTCGTACGGAAGAGCGTCCGCCGGCTGCAGTACCTCGACGTGCTCCCCGTCGCCGGGCTCACCGTCGCCGCGGGCACCGGCGCCGTGGCCGCGGGCTACGCGGGGACGGCGGCGGCGCTCGCGATCGGGATCGCCACCGTGCTGGCGACCGGCCGCCATGCCCTGCTCGCCCGGCCGCTCGGTGACAAGCAGCGCGCGCTCGACGTCGTGAACGACCGCATCCGCGAGCATGCACCCGAGGTGCTCGCCTACTTCAGCGGATCGGTCGACTCCGCGTACCAGGTCAACATGTGGCTGCGCACGCTCGAGGCGCTCGACAGTTCCGTGCTGCTCGTCCTGCGCGAGCGTGCACTGCTCCGGCTGCTCGACGTCACGTCGTTGCCCGTCGTCTGCATCCCTGGCAGCGTCGACTTCATGAACTTCGACCTGCCGGACGTCAAGGCGGCGCTGTACATCGCGAACGTCGGCAAGAACATCCACATGCTGCGGACGCCGGGCATCCGGCACGTGTTCATCGGTCACGGCGACAGCGACAAGACGGCCAGCTTCAACCCGTTCAGCAAGGTGTACGACCAGGTGTGGGTCGCGGGACGCGGCGGGCGTGACCGCTACCTGCGCGCGCAGGTCGGCGTACGCGACGAGTGCATCGTGGAGGTCGGCCGTCCGCAGCTCGCGCCGATCCGCACCGTCGACGAACCCTGGCCCGCGGACCACGTGTTCACCGTCCTGTACGCACCGACGTGGGAGGGCTGGGGCGACGACCCGTACCAGACGTCCCTCACCCTCATGGGCGAGCGGATCGTAGGCATCCTGCTCGACCGCGACCCGCCGGTCCGGGTGCTCTACAAACCGCATCCACTCACCGGAATCCGCGACCGGGCCGCGGCTGCCGCACACGAGCGGATCGTCGCGATGATCGAACGCGCCGCCTCGGTCTCCGCCGCCGAACCGGAGGACGTGACCCGCGACCGTGCGCGGGCACGCGCGTCGCTGCCAGGGCTCGCCGACCAGCTCGCCGACCTCCGCGGTGCGTCCGGCGACCGCGCGGACGAGGCGCAGGCGTCGAGGGACAGCGGCCGCCTGGCCGGCGTCGCGCCGGCACGGGCGGCCGAGCTGACGGACGCGTGGCACGACGCGTACTGGCGGTCCGAGCCGCCATGGGCGCACCGGGTCGTGACCGGAGGCCTTCCGACGCTCTACGAGTGCTTCAACCAGGCCGACGTGCTCGTCACCGACATCTCGAGCGTCGTCGGCGACTTCGTGCAGAGCCAGAAGCCTTATCTGGTAGGCAATCCCGCCGACATCGACGAGGACGAGTTCCGCGAACGCAACCCGAGCGCGTCCGCCGCGTACCTGATCGGCAGCCGTGTCGACGAGCTCACGGGAGTCCTCGACGAGGTGCGCGGCGCACCCGTCGGTGGCGACGCGCTGGCGTCCAGGCGGCGTGACCTCAAGACGTACCTGCTCGGCCCGGACGAGCCGGACGCGACGACCAGGTTCGCCGACGCCGTTGCGGCGGTGGTGAAGGAGGGCACGGCGCTGCCGGGAGGCGAGAAGCGTGAGCCCGGGCTGGCGTTCGACGCCGAGGCCGACGAGGCCGCGAGCAGACCAGACGACGAGGACGGCTGAAATGCACGCGCCCGTCTTCGATCCGAAGCCCGCGCTCGTGGGTCACCGCGGCATGGGGCGTGGCACCGTGCACGGGTACGCCGAGAACACGCTGGCGTCGTATCTAGCGGCCGTCGAGCACGGGCTGTCGTGGGTGGAGGTGGACGTCCTGCGTACAGCCGACGACGAGCTCGTCGTCCGGCACGACCCCACGACGCCCGACGACCGGTTCATCGTGGACCAGACCGCGGACACCGTTGCCGCCAAAGGAATCCTGCGATTCGGTGAGGTACTGGAGGCACTGCCCGCCGAGGTCGGCATCAACGTCGACGTGAAGACCGTGCTCGAGGACGCGGTCGCCGCACCGGACCGGCGTACCGGTGCCCTCCTGGCCGGAGTGCTCGCTCGCGAGGTGCGCCGGCGTCCGCTGTTCGTGTCGTCGTTCGACCCCGCCTTGCTGCTGTACCTGCAGGCACACGTTCCCGCGGTTCCTCTCGGCCTGATCGCGTGGATCTGCTTCCCGTTGCGGCACGCGGTTCCCGCCGCCGCGCAGCTCGCCATGCAGGCGGTGTGCCTGCACGTGGACTCGTTCGGCCCCAACCGGGTCGAGCCCCGCCCGGTCCACCGGCCGCTCTCGTACACGCTGGACGTCGCACACGACGCGGGCCTCGAGGTGCTCGCGTGGTGCCCCGACGGCGACGCCGCGGTCCGGTTCGCCGACGCGGGCGTGGACGCGATGTGCGTCAACGACGTGCCCCGCGTGGTCGACGCAATCTCGGCAAGGGCAGGCACATGAAGGTAAGCGTCGTCGTCCCCGTCTACAACCCGGGCAGCTACCTCGACGGCTGTGTCGAGTCGCTGGTCGGCCAGTCGCTAGACCCGTCCGAGTACGAGGCGGTGTTCGTCGACGACGGGTCGACCGACGGCACCGGCGAACGGCTCGACGCGATCGCGGCCGCGCACGACAACGTCCGCGTCGTGCACATCCCGAACTCGGGCTGGCCGGGCAAGCCGCGCAACGTCGGCATCGACGAGGCGCGCGGCGAGTACGTTCAGTTCGTCGACCAGGACGACGCGCTCACGCCCGAGGCGCTGGAACGGCTGTACGACCTCGGTACGCGCGGCGACGCGGACATCGTCATCGGCAAGGTCATCAGCAACTTCCGCGGCGTGCCCCACATGGTGTTCCGCGAGACGCGGGAACGCTGCACGCTCCGCGACGCACCGTTGATCGACAGCCTCACGCCGCACAAGATGTTCCGCCGCTCGTTCCTCGACGCGAACGGGATCCGTTACCCGGAGGGCAAGCGACGGCTGGAGGACCAGCTGTTCGTCGTCCGCGCGTACCTCGCCGCGGAGAGCGTCGCGATCCTCGGCGACTACGTCTGCTACTTCTACAACGAGCGTGACGACGGCAAGAACGCGGGCTCGACGCGCATCGACCCGCCCGGCTACTTCGCCAACCTCGCCGAGATCCTCGACGTCGTCGAGGCGGGTACCGAGCCGGGCGAGTTCCGCGACCGCCTGCTGCGCCGGTTCTACAAGGGCGAGATGCTCTGGCGCATCGGCCGGATCCGGGGATACAGCGAGGAGTTCCGCCACAGCACGTACACGGAGGTCAGGAAGCTCGCCACCACGCGGTTCCCGCGGGCGGTGCACGACGGGTTGCCGGCGTCGATCCGCGTCCGGTCACAGCTCGTCCTCGACGACCGGCTCGACGAGCTGATGGAGCTGGCGTCGACGTACGGCGACGTGCGGGCGACGGGGACGCTGACCGGCGTGCGCTGGTCGGACGGCGCGCTCCTGGTGAGCTTCACCGCGGGCATGACCTTCCGCGGCGAGCCACTGCGGCTGGTGCGGCGCGACGGACGGGTGTACCTGGATCCGGCGGTGACCGGTTCTGCGGTGTCCGCGGAGGCGCGCGACGCCACCGACGACCTCGCGCAGGTCCGCGCCGACCTCTTGGTCAGAGAACGCGATACCCACGTGGAGTTCTTCGTTCCCACCACGTTCCGTACCCGTACCTACGCCGGCGGCCCGGCGCCCGAGGGTGGCGAGTACGTCACACTCGAGGTGGGCGGCGAGGCGACGATCGACCCGCGGACCGCGCTCGGCGGGCATCCGTTCGACCGCGGCGTCTGGGACGTCCACATGCGGCTGGACATCGCCGGCTGGGTGCGCGGCAGCCGCATCGGCGCCAACCGTGCGCGGACGGTACGGGATCGCATTCCGCCCGCGCTCACGGTCGACCGGCCGAACGTCGTGATCCCCTACTTCACCAAGCCGTACGGCAACCTCAGCGTCGACGTGGGGCAACGGATCAAGTCACTTGTCGCCATCGCCGCCGTCGTCAGGCAGCGTGCGCGTGCGCGCCGCGACGGCGCGCGGACGCGGGTCGAGATCCCGTTGCACGTACACACGACCTCCGACGTCCCGCCCGTCCCGTGCGAGCTGCGGCTGTCGCCTGGCGGGTGGACGGTACCTGCGAACCTCGTCCGCGAGTCCGACAACGAGACCGTCATCGACGCGACCGTGCGCCCCGACCCCGGCCGCTACGAGCTCGCGGCGCGCGTCGGCGGGGGCGAACCCGCGGGCCTGGGACTGGTGCTCACCGTGCGCCGGCATCGCCCGGCGTACATCAGGCCCGCGATGTCACCTCGTTCGTCGACACCGCCGAGCGAGAGGTTGCAGGAACTCAAGGCCCGCGCGCGCCGCGCCGCCCGCCGTATCCCGGCCCTGCGCAAGGCGGTGCGGGCGGTACGCCGGTGGCGCGCGGCACGCCGATGAGGTCACGGTTCGCGTGCCTCGGAGGCGTGCGCAGCTCGAGCGCCGCGATCGCCGGCGCGCCGTGGATGTGGTCGTTCAGCCGGCTCGTCCACGCGGAAGATCGGCGTCCCCTACTGACCCGACGGTCCACGCCTGCGCACGCTTCGCGTCGTCGCGTTCCACTCCCCCCTCAGCCGCCGGGGCCACAGCACGCGCCCGCCGACCATGAGCGCGGGGAGGAGGACGAGCACCCCGAGCACCATCACGAGCACGCCGGCCGCCATGGACAGGGTCCCGTCCCCGGCGCCGATCAGTATGACGCCCGTGACCAGCGCCACGACACACGCGATCACTCCGGCCGCGACCTCCGACACACCCCGTCGGATGAGACCCGAGGACCAGTCGGCGATCAACCCGGCCAGGTGCGGATCTTCGGAGCTCAACCGCTCCTCGATCTCGGCCAGCCTCCGCCGCTCGGACATGGAGAACGCCACGTCCACCAGCTCCTCTCCGCCCAGCTCGCGACGGTATTCCCTACAACCACTGTACGAACTCCGTCACCCGGGTGGGACATGGTCTGACCAGGACGACAACGCCCCTTCTTCGCGAAGCCGCCGCCCGGCCGGGACGAGCCGCTCGGCCCCCGGCGGCGCGGAGAAGGTGGGTCCGCCGGGAGTGGACGCCGACCTCGTCCGTCGACTTGCGGATGCGCGTCGCGACTTGTCAGGCTCGCGGTGCTGTAGCCCGTTTGGAGACTGACGAGTCGACAAGGACCTGAGGCATGGACGTCACGAGCACCTACGTCGCCGACAGCGGTCGGTACGACGCGATGACCTACCGGCGTTCCGGACGCAGTGGCGTGCGGTTGCCGGTGATCTCGCTCGGGTTCTGGCAGAACTTCGGCGGCGACCGGCCGCTCGAGGTGCAGCGCGAGATCGTGCGTCGCGCCTTCGACCTCGGGATCACCCACTTCGACCTGGCCAACAACTACGGCCCGCCGTACGGCACGGCCGAGGAGAACGTCGGCCGGCTGCTCGCCCAGGACTTCGGCAGGTACCGCGACGAGCTGATCGTCAGCACCAAGGCGGGCTGGGACATGTGGCCCGGCCCGTACGGCGACCGCGGTTCCCGCAAGTACCTCCTGGCCAGCCTCGACCAGTCGCTGCGCCGGCTCGGCCTGGACTACGTGGACATCTTCTACTCCCACCGCCCCGACCCGGACACACCGTTGGAGGAGACGATGGGCGCGCTGCACTCCGCGGTGCAGCAGGGCAAGGCCCTCTACGTCGGGATCTCCTCCTACAGCGCCGAGCGAACCCGGCAGGCCGCCGCGATCCTGCGCGACCTCGGTACGCCGCTGCTGATCCACCAGCCCTCCTACTCGATGCTCAACCGGTGGATCGAACGCGGCCTGCTCGACGTCCTCGAGGACGTAGGTGCCGGCGCCATCGCGTTCACCGCCCTGGCCCAGGGCCTGCTCACCGGCAAGTACCTCCACGGCGTCCCTGACGGGTCGCGGGCGGCCCGCGACGACACGCTGTCCCGAGGGCTGCTGACCGAGAAGCGGCTCACCGTGATCCGTGAGCTGAACCGGATCGCCGACCGGCGCGGGCAGTCCCTCGCCCAGCTCGCGGTGTCCTGGGTGCTGCGTGACCCACGGGTCACCTCGGTCGTCGTCGGTGCCAGCTCCGTCGCACAGCTCGAGGACACCGTCGCCGCCACGGCGAACACCGACTTCGACCCGGCCGAGCTGACGGCCGTCGACGCGGTGGCGGAGGACGACCCGGAGGTCGACAACTGGCGCGACCAGTCGGACGTCGGCGTCGACACCCGCGCCGAGCACGCGGAGTAGCCCACGTAGGGAATAACCGAGTAACTTCACCGAAGTAGTCGGGAACGACGGTCACTCCCCGCCGGACCTCTTGACAGGATCCGCGCGCCCGGCAACGATGCCAGAGGTCTTACCACATCAGAAACGGCGGGGTGCCATGGGCGACGAGGCTCGAGTGCAGGGGCGGCGCGCCGCCGAGTGGTCCAGGCGACGGTTCCTCGCCGCGTCGGGGGCAGCCGCCGCGGGGCTGGCGTTCTGGTCGGCGCTCGACCGGCCGGTGCGCGCCGGCGCGGAAACCGCTCCCCGTGGCCCCGCGTCGCGGGTGGTCCCCTTCGACACCGGCTGGCTGTTCGGCGCGGCGACGGCGGGCAGCACGGCTCCGGGGTTCGACGACAGCGGCCTGGTCACCGTCGCCCTGCCACACACGGTCACGCCGCTGTCGTGGCAGGCGTGGGACCCGGCGAGCTGGGAGCGGATCTGGGTCTACCGCAAGCACTTCGACACACCGGGCGACGTCGACGGCATGCGGGTGTTCCTGGACTTCGCCGGCGCGATGACACGGGTCACGCCGACGCTCAACGGGCACGACCTCACCGGACACACCGGCGGGTACCTGCCCTTCAGCTACGAGGTCACCGACCTGTTGGCACCGGACGGCAACGTCCTCGCGGTGACGCTGGACTCGCGGTTCCAGCTGGACGTGCCGCCGGACCGTCCCGCGCCCGCCGCGAGCACGTCGACGGACTTCTGGCAGCCCGGTGGCATCTACCGGGACGTCACGCTGCGCGCGGTGCCGCAGGTGTTCCTCGCCGACGTGTTCGCCAAGCCGGCGAACGTCCTGGACGCGAGCGCCCGCAAGGTCGAGGTGCAGTGCACCGTCGACGCGGCCGTCGTGCCGCAAGGCGACGCCAGGGTCGTCGTGGACCTGCTCGACGGCGCACGCAAGGTGGCGTCCACGTCGGTGCCGGTGGCGCTCGACGCGACCGGGCAGAAGACGGTCACCGCCACGCTCGCCGGCCTGCCGGACATCACCTTGTGGGACGTCGACGATCCGCACCTCTACACGGTGCAGGCGACGTTGACCGTGAACGACGTCGCGCTGCACACCTACCAGGTCAGGATCGGTTTCCGCGAGGCGCGCTTCGAGCTGAACGGCTTCTTCCTCAACGGGCGCAGGCTCAAGCTGTTCGGCGTCAACCGGCACCAGCTCTTCCCGTTCGCCGGCGGCGCGATGCCGGCGCGCGTACAGCGCAGGGATGCGGAGATCCTGCGCAACCAGCTCAACTGCAACATGGTCCGCTGCTCGCACTACCCGCAGTCCGAGGCGTTCTACGACGCCTGCGACGAGCTCGGCCTGCTGGCCTGGGAGGAGATCCCCGGCTGGGGTTTCTTCGGCGACGCCGACTGGCAGGCCGCGGCCGAGCAGGACCTGCGCGAGGTGATCGTCCGCGATCGCAACCACCCGTCGATCGTCGTGTGGGGCGCGATGCCCAACGAGTCCGGCAACCACCCCGCACAGTATGCGGCGTGGAACCAGCTGGCCCACTCCCTCGACGACTCCCGGCCCACCGGCGGCGACGACAACGGGTTCGGGTCGGGCGCCAGCGGCTTCGAGTTCGACGTGTACAGCCACCACGACTACAGCCACCACACGGGTCCGGACGGCCTGCAGGTGCCGGACCTCCGCGCGCCGACCGACGCGGCCGGCAAGCCGTACCTGGTCTGTGAGGCGGTGGGCACGCTGTCCGGCCCGGCGAGGTTCTACCGCCGCACCGACACCCAGGACGCGCAGCAGGGCCAGGCGACCGCGCACGGCCGGGTGCAGGACATCGCCGCCTCCGACGACCGGTACTGCGGGCTGCTGGCCTGGTCCGGCTACGACTACCCGTCCGGCAACGGCAACCAGTTCCAGGGCGTGAAGTACACCGGCGTGGTCGACCTGTTCCGGGTGCCCAAGCCCGGAGCAGCGATCTACCAGGCGCAGGTCGACCCGCACACCCGCCCCGTTATCGCGCCCGCGTTCTACTGGGACTTCGGGCCCACGTCGCCGGTCACCAGCCTGAGCAGCGCGATGATCTGCGCCAACTGCGACCGGCTCGAGGTCTACGTCGGCGGGTCCCACTTCGCCACGGTGCACCCGGACACCGCGAACTACGGTCACCTCCCCTACCCGCCGTCGTTCGTGGACTTCAGCGGCGTCGACGGGTCGTCCCGACCGGAGCTGCGGATCGACGGTTACGTCGGCGCGGACAAGGTCGCCTCCCGGTCCTTCTCGTCCGACCCGTCGCACGACGTACTGGCACTGAAGGTCGACGACGACGCGCTCGTCGGCGACGGAGTGGACGCCACCCGGGCGGAGTTCCGCGCGGTCGACCGTTACGGCGCGCCACGCCCGTACGTCGGCGGCGACGTCCAGCTCTCCGTGGACGGCCCTGCGATCCTCGTCGGCGAGAACCCGTTCGCGTTCGCCGACACCGGAGGGGCGGGAGCGGTGTGGATCCGCACCCTGCCGAACGCTCCGGGGACGGTGCAGGTCCGCGCGAGCCATCAGGACCTCGGCGACGCCACGGCGACCGTACAGGTGCGCCAGGCGATTCCCGGCGGGCCGGCGGCGCCGTACGGTTCGCTGCAGGCGTCGGCCGATCCTGCGGTCGTTCCGGCCGGCTCCAAGGCGCGGGTCGACGCGACGTTCACCAACCAGGGCAACCCGCAGCTCGACGGCCTGACCCTGACCGTCGACGTGCCCGACGGCTGGACCACCGAAGCCAGCACGCCGACCACGTTCCGTCAGGTCGCGAGCGGCACAACGGTACGTGCGAGCTGGCAGGTCACGGCACCGTCCGACGCGCAACCGGGCAACGCCCTCGTCGAGGTGCGGGCGAGCTACTCCGCGAACACCCAGCAGGGGTTGGGCAGGGCCGACATCGCGCTGCTGGTGCCCTACGCCTCGCTGACGGACGCGTACGACAACAAGGGGATCAGCGACGACTCCGCGCCCACGTCGGCGGACTTCGACGGCGTCGGCAACAGCTATTCGGCGCAGGCGTTGACCGCGGCCGGCCTCCCGCCGGGCGCTACAGTCACCCACAACGGCGTGCGGTTCACCTGGCCGGACGTGCCGGCAGGACAACCCGACAACGTCGTCGCGAACGGGGAGACGGTGCTCGTGGCCGGCTCCGGATCGACGCTCGGGTTCCTGGGCGCGAGCAGCCCCAGCGACATCGGCGGCACCGGCACCGTCCACTACGCCGACGGTTCGACGAGCAGCTTCTCGGTGACGCTGGACAACTACTTCAACCCGCCCGACTCCCCCGGCAACGACACGATCGCGACGATGCCGTACCTCAACGACTCCAACCCGGCCAGCAACGGCGGCAACGTCGGCCGGCGCGACCACGCCGCCTACGTCTTCTACGTCCAGGCGCCGATCACGCCGGGTAAGACGGTCCGGGCCGTCACGCTGCCCACCGGCGGGTCGAACCCGGCAAGCGGGCGGATCACCGGCATGCACGTGTTCGCCGTCGGCGTCGGCTGAGCCGCTCGGCGGCTCAGCGAGCCCGCGCCGTCGGGTCGGACTCGTGCGGTAGCTCGGGGATCGAGGCGAGCAGGTTGCGCGTGTACGGGTGCGTGGGAGCGACCATTATCCGGTCGGCCGTGTCGACCTCGACGATCGCGCCCTCCTTCATCACGGCGATCCGGTCGGCGACGTAGCCGACGACGTTGAGGTCGTGAGTGATGATGAGCAGCGAGAGCGACA
>JAFMQP010000001.1 GCA_017354575.1 Acidothermales bacterium
CGCACGCACGGCGTGCCGTGGCGCGCGGTGGCGGTCGCCGTCCTGCTGGCGGCCGCCCTGGTCGTCGCGGACGCCGCAGAGTCGCTGCCTCCCGGCGCGCACGCGTCGCACGGCCTGCTGATCGCGCTGCGCCGCCGTGCCGTGCCGGCACTCGTCGCCGCGGCGGCCGTCGCCGCGGTCGCCGCCTTCACCGCGGCGCCACCCGCACTGCACGGTGCGCCGGTCGTCGTCGCGGGCATGGTCGCCGCGGCGGCCACGGTGCTGCTGCTCGTGATCGCCGTCCCACGCCGGCGCCGTCGCTGACCGAACCCGTGCGACAACGGCGATGCGTGACAGCCGGGGGTCACCCGGCCCGGCGGGCGACCCGTTGGCAGGTCAGCGGATGCGTCGGCCCGTCGCCGCAGGTGCGGAAGGCGGCGAGCTGTTCGTCGACGTCCTGCGCCGGGCGACCCGCCCCGTAGCTGTCCGCGGTCTCGTAGCGGTCGCGCCTGAGGTCGTAGTACTCGTACTCGGTCCGCGCGCCGGGCAGCCGGTACTCGACGTAGAGCGCGGACGCCGTACGGATGGCCTGATACGTGGGCGGGTTGGAGTTCCCCGGCGCGGCCGCCTCGTCGTCCACCTCGCCCGGCGCCTTCGGGTCGATGTGCGTGTGTTCCACGAACGCGGCCGTGCGCCAGCGCGGCACCTGCTCGCCGTGCAGCAGCGGCAGCAGGCTCATCCCGTCGGACGGAGGGTGTCGCCGCACGCCCGCGATGTCGAGGAACGTCGGGAAGAAGTCCGTGTTCTGCGCGATCTCGGTGCGATGCACACCCGCGAGGACGCCGGGTCCCACGACCACGGCGGGGACGCGGATGTCGTGGTCGTACGGCGTCTGCTTGCCTCGCAACAGGCGGTGCTGGCCGAGGTGGAACCCGTTGTCGGCGGCGAACACGACGTAGGTGTTCGCCGCCGTGGCGGGCGTGAGCGCGCCGCGTACCCTCGCGAGCAGGTCGTCGACGGACTGCATCATCCGGACCCGGTTGCGGTAGTCCTCGGTGAGGTTGGCGTGCTCGCGGGCGGTGAGCGGTTTCCGCCTTACCCACGACGGCTTGTCGGACGTGTCCTCGTCGAACGCGGGTGAGTGGGCGGCGTCGAGCCGCGTGCAGTCGCCGACGGCGGTCGCGGCGCCGCCGCAGTCACCGTCGCGGTCGACGGCGCTCGGCCGGTCGCGCGACGCGGGCGGGAAGCGCGGCTCCCTGCGGGTGCGGTCGAACGGGACGCGCTGGTGCGGCGCGTACGTCGCCACCTCGAGGAAGAACGGCCTGGGCCGCTGCTGCGCCCGGTCGAGGAAGTCCACGGCCCGGTCGGACATGTAGTCGGTGGCGTACTCTGTGCCGACGGTCGACGTCCGTGCCCGTGTCAGGTCGTTGCGGCCGTTGCGCCGGAGGGTCTGCACCTGGTAGCCGAACTCCCGGTACCCGCCGCCGCCCACGGCGTTCCACTCGTCCCAGCCGGTCGGCACCGACGGGTCGCGTTGGACGGGATAACCGTTGAGGTACTTGCCGACGAACCCGGTGTGGTAGCCCTGCCGGTTCAGGTACACCGCGAAGGTGCGCTTCTCGTTGCTGTCGGCGGTGTCGCCGTCCTCGTTCGGGTCGACGAACGCCGGCCAGCCGCCGTGCGCGCCGCGGTTCGCGAGGACGTGGGTGTTGTGCGGGTAGAGCCCGGTGAAGACCGTCGAACGTGACGTGCAGCACAGCGAGTCGCCGACGAAGAACGAGTCGAACGTGGTCCCCTGTTCCTGCATCGACTGCAGCTGGCCGACGTATCGAGCGAGGTCCCACGACATGTCGTCGGTGAGCACCAGCACGATGTTCGGGCGACCACGGGCGGGCCCGTGCTCCGACCCCGGTCCGAACCCGCCGCTCGAACCCGCGACGATCGCGGTGGCGACGAGCGCCAGGACGCCGGCGACCGCCACGGCGACCAGGAGGCGACGTGCGAGCACCATCGCGCTCCCCCTCGATGTCGTCGGATGCAGCAGGCCGCGGCGCACACTACGCGACGCATGCCCGGCCCGTCGCGACGAATCGCTAGGGTGGTGCCGCTGGTGGTTCGCCCGTCACGGACGGTCGGGCGAGGAGAAGAGGGAACCCGGTGCGAATCCGGGACTGCCCCGCAGCGGTGAGCGGGAACGACAGCCGCCAAGAGCACTGGGCCGGTGACCGGCCCGGGAAGCGGCGGCCGGTAGGGAGCCGGTACGAGGTGCCGGAGGGCCCGCGAGTCCGAAGACCTGCCACCGGTACGCGCACCGCCGGTGCGCGTGGGTACGAGGTCTCGCGGGAGGCGCGCCCGGCGCGGCACGGCCGCACGCCGGCGCCTCCCCCGTCCTCGTGCTCCCCGCCACGCTCGCGAGGAGAGAGACGTGAACGACGAACAGCCGACGGGGATCGGCGCGACGGTACTCGGCTACCCACGGATCGGGCCGCACCGGGAGCTCAAGCGCGCGGTCGAGGACTATTGGGCCGGCCGGATCGACGAGCCGGCGCTGCGGGACGTCGCGGCCGGGCTGCGCCGGGCGACGTGCACCGCGCTCGCGGACTCCGGGCTCGATTCCGTACCGGGCAACACGTTCTCGTACTACGACCAGATGCTGGACACGGCCGTGCTCGTGGACGCCGTTCCCGCGCGGTTCCGTGACGAGGGGTCGTCCGAGCTGGACACCTACTTCGCCATGGCACGCGGACGCGACGCCGTCGCGCCGCTCGAGCTGACCAAGTGGTTCGACACCAACTACCACTACCTCGTGCCGGAGCTCGGCACGGACACGGCGTTCCGGTTGGCCGGCGACAAGCCGCTCGCGGAGTTCCGCGAGGCGCGGGACGCCGGCGTACCGACCCGCCCCGTGCTCGTCGGGCCGGTGACGTTCCTGCGGCTCGCGAAGCCGGCGGCGGACGCGCCGGAGGGCTTCCGCACGCTCGAGCTGCTCGACCCGCTCGTCGACGTCTACGCGGAGCTGCTCGGCGTCCTGGCGGACGCCGGCGTCGCGTGGGTGCAGCTGGACGAGCCCGCGTTCGTCGCCGACTCCACGGAGGAGGAGCTGGCGGCGCTGCACCGCGCCTACGAGCGGCTGTCCGCGCTCCCCGCCCGGCCGCTGATCCTGGTCGCGGGCTACTTCGGCGACTTCGCCGACGCGCTGCCCGTGCTCGGCGGCAGCTCCGTCGACGGGATCGCGCTCGACCTCGTGACGGCGCCGGCGCAGCTGGACGCCGTGCGCGGCCTGCGCGGCATCAGGGACAAGACGATCGTCGCGGGTGTCGTCGACGGCCGGAACGTGTGGCGCACCGACCTCGCCGACGCGCTGTCGCGGTGCACGCCGCTGCTCGACCACGCCGGCGAGGTCGCCGTCTCGTCGTCGTGCTCACTGCTGCACGTGCCCTATGACCTCGACGCGGAGCCGTCGCTCGACGAGTCGCTGCGCGGGCGGCTGGCGTTCGCCCGGCAGAAGGTCGCCGAGGTGGCCAGGCTCGGCCGGGCGTTGCGCGACGGAGAAGGAGCCGCGGCGGTCGACCCGCCGGCCGCGCCGAGACGCGACGACGGCGTACGCGACCGGTTGACCGCATTGGGGCCGGAGCACCGGCGCCGGGCACCGTACGCCGAACGTGCCGCCGCGCAACGGGAACGGCTCCCGCTCCCGCCGCTGACCACGACGACGATCGGGTCGTTCCCGCAGACCGACGCGGTCCGTCGCGCACGCGCCGACCTGCGTGCGGGACGGCTCGACGAGGCCGGCTACGCAGAGCGGATGCGTGCGGAGGTCGAGCGGATCGTCCGCCTGCAGGAGGACATCGGCCTGGACGTGCTCGTGCACGGCGAGCCCGAGCGCAACGACATGGTCCAGTACTTCGCCGAGCTGCTCGACGGGTTCGCCACGACCGCGAACGGCTGGGTGCAGTCGTACGGGACCCGTTGCGTCCGTCCGCCGATCCTGCACGGCGACGTCTCCCGGCCAGCGCCGATGACCGTGCCGTGGATCCGGTACGCGCAGTCCCTCACGGACAGGCCGGTCAAGGGCATGCTCACCGGGCCCGTCACCATCCTCGCCTGGTCGTTCGTCAGGGACGACCAGCCGGCGGCCGAGACGGCCGACCAGGTGGCGCTGGCGCTGCGCGACGAGATCGCGGAACTCGAGGCGGCCGGCGTGGCGATCGTCCAGGTGGACGAGCCCGCGCTGCGCGAGCTGCTGCCGCCGCGAGCCGCCGACCGGGCGGCATACCTGGAGTGGGCGGTCGGCGCGTTCCGGCTCGCCACCGGCGCCGCCGCGGCCGCCACGCAGGTGCACACGCATCTGTGCTACTCCGAGTTCGGCGACGTGATCGACGCGATCGACGGGCTGGACGCGGACGTCACCACGATCGAGGCCGCGCGGTCGCGCATGGAGGTGCTCGCCGACCTCGCCGCCGTCGGGTTCGCCCGCGGCGTCGGCCCGGGCGTCTACGACATCCACTCCCCGCGCGTCCCGGACGAGACGGAGATCGGCGGCCTGCTCGACGCCGCACTGCGGGCGGTACCCGCGGACCGGCTCTGGGTCAACCCGGACTGCGGGCTCAAGACGCGCGGCTACGCGGAGGTCGAGCCGGCACTGCGCGCCATGGTCGGCGCGGCACGGCTACCCCGGCCCGCGCGCTGACCCGGCGCCCCTCCTTCACGAGCCGGCTGAATCATGCTCGTGTTTCCTTCGCACGGGTCATGCGAACGTCACGACGAGACGGTGCCGCGTGCGTACCAGGCGCGGGCGTCGAGTGTGAACGGCCCCGTGGGTAGCGCCTCGCGGCACGCCTCCCGCACCCGCGCGCGGCCCTCGGCGGGCAGGGCGGCGACGTACTGCCCGGCCGGTCCGACCCCGAGCGTGAACGGCTCCCAGAAGTCGTCGAAGTCCCGGTAGTCCGCGTGCGAGGTGAGCACTCCGTCGACGACGTCCGCCAGGCCGGCACGCTCGAACCGGGAAGCGATGTCGCCCTTCTCGGTGCCGGCCATCCGCCGTTCCCCCTGGGCGGACGAGTCGACCCGGCCGACCGCGGCCCAGAACGTCCGGAGCATGGTCATGCCGTCCGCGACATCCCACATGCACGCCGCCACCGCGCCCCCGGGACGGGTGACGCGCGCCATCTCCCGGATGCCCAGGCCGGCGTCGCGCATGAAGCCGACCACCAGGCAGCTGAGCGCCGCGTCGAACCGGCCGTCGGCCCACGGCAGCCGCTCGGCCGCGCCGACCCGGACGTCGGCGCCGGGGTTGCGTTCACCGCACGCGGCGACGAACTGCGGTGCCGGGTCGACCGCGGCGACGTTCGCGGCACCGACGCGCTCGACCAACTCCCGCGTCAGGCCGCCCGGGCCGCACCCGACGTCCAGCACGCGCTGCCCGCTCCGCACCCCCGCCGCGTCGGCCAGCCCGGACGCGAGCGCGGGGGTGTACCTGCCCATGAACCGGTCGTAGTGCTCGGCCGGCGCCCCGAACCGCATGGCCCCACTCAACGCCCGTTCGCGGCGCGGCGCGCGGCGTCGAACGGAGTGCGGTCGAAGATGAACCGGCTGTAGGCGATCCGGCCGTCCCGGACGGTGACGCGCTCCGCCGCGGGAGAACTCGCCACCGGCACCGTCTCGGTGTCGTACACGACCACCGCGGTGTCGTCGTCGCCGAACGCACCGATCAGCTCGGCTCGCCTCAGTATCCGCACGAACGGCGACATGAAGCCCCGGTACGCGGCCGCGCCCTCGAGCCGGCCCGCGGGTGCGTCGCACACGACGTCGTCGGCGACGTACGCCATCGCGCCGTCCAGGTCGCCCGACGTCCAGGCGTGGTGATAGCCGAGCGCGGTCGTCAGTGCGGGGCTGGTGGTGTCGGTCATGGGTGCTGTCGATGCCGCCGGCGCCGCACGAGTACCACGGGCACGCCGCGATCGCGGGCTTCCTGCGCGCCTCGTTCGGCTACGGCGGCAACCGCGTGGTCCGCCTGCTGCCCGTCGGCGCCAACACGCAGCCGGCGTTCGGCAGCTACCTGGCGGCCGCCCCCGACGCCGTCGCGACGCCCGGCGGCCTGTTCGTGCTCACCGTGGCGGGGGACCGGTTGCGCGCCGTCACCCGCTTCCACCTCGACGAGCTGTACCCGCGCTTCGGCCTCCCCGAACGCCTCCCTCCGACAGGTCAGTGACCGGTGCGGCCGTGGTCGAACCGTTGCCGGTAACGCCGGCGCGCCTCGGCGACGAGCTCGCCGGACAGCCGCGCCACGACCGTCGTGTCGGTGAGCAGCGGCTCGGTGTCCGGCCCGTGGCCGACGATCCGGCCGCGGACGACCCAGCCGGCGTGCCGCGCGGACCGTTCCGCCAGGTGCACGTACTGGCACACCTGGCGGGCCAGCCAGTCCTCGAGCGGCCTCGTCCACCAGTCCTGTGGCGCCAACGGGTTCGCGGACAGGCCGGGCATGCGCAGGCCGCTCTCGTAGTCGATGCTGCCGTCCTGCTCCTCGTCCGGATCGGGGCCGAACCGGACGTAGAGACCGTCGTCGGTCCGCACCAGCTCCGCGAGCTCGCCGAGCCGGTGGAGGACGCGGACGTCCGGCTTGTCGTCCATGGACGTGGCATACCCCCTGTGTACGCGAGCATGCCAGACTGCGAGGGGGCGGGTACCGCCGTCCACAGGTGAGGAGACAGACCATGTCCGAGCGTCCCGCAGACCGGCCACCGTTCCGCGCCGACCACGTCGGCAGCCTGCTCCGCCCACCCGAGCTGCTCCAGGCCCGCGACGACTTCGCGGCGGGCAGGATCGACGCCGAGGCGTTGCGGGCGATCGAGGACGACGCGATCCGCGAGGTGGTCAGGAGACAGCACGAGACCGGGTTGCGCACCGCGACCGACGGCGAGTTCCGGCGCGAGTCGTGGCACATGGACTTCATCTACCAGCTCGGCGGGATCACCCAGGTGCGCGACGACACCATCCGGGTCGCGTTCCACAACAAGGAGAAGTCGTTCGAGTGGGCGCCGCCGTCGGCGCACGTGTCCGAGCGGCTGCACCTCTCGCACACGATCTTCGCGGACGCGTTCACGTACCTCAAGGCGACGGCGGCCGACGCCGTCCCCAAGCTCACGATCCCGTCGCCCAGCATGGTGCACTACCGCGGCGGGCGCGCGGCGATCGACGAGTCCGTCTACCCGGACATGGACGCGTTCTGGACCGACCTCACCGACGCGTACGCCGAGGAGGTACGCCGGTTGCACGGCCTGGGCTGCCGGTACCTGCAGTTCGACGACACCAGCCTCGCGTACCTGAACGACCCGGTGCAGCGCAAGCACGTCGAGGAGATCGGCGGCGACCCCGAGCACCAGCACGAGAAGTACATCGCGAACATCAACCGTGCGCTCGCCGACCGGCCCGACGACATGGCGATCACGACGCACATGTGCCGCGGCAACAACCAGAGCATGTGGGCGGCCGAGGGCGGCTACGACTTCGTCGCCGAGGCGCTGTTCAACAACCTCGACGTCGACGGCTTCTTCTGCGAGTGGGACGACGAGCGGTCCGGCGGCTTCGCGCCGTTGCGGTTCGTGCCGAAGGGCAAGCGGGTCGTGCTCGGGCTGGTCACCACCAAGCGCGGCGAGCTGGAGAGCAAGGACGACCTGAAGCGCCGCATCGAGGAGGCGTCGAAGTACGTCGACGTCGACCAGCTCTGCCTCTCGCCGCAGTGCGGGTTCTCGTCCACCAAGGAGGGCAACGACCTGAGCCACGAGCAGCAGTGGGCGAAGCTGCGGCTCATCGTCGAGACGGCCGCGGAGGTGTGGGACGCGGCCTAGAGCAGCTCGTCGACCCGGGACAACGTCTCGGCGACGTTGTCGTCCGCCGTCAGCGCGCGGGCGTCCGGCACGCTGAGCCAGCGCAGCGGCGCCTCGGGACGCTCGGCGACGGCGGCGTCGGGTTGCGCCGTGGTCAGCACGAACCTGAGGTCGGCGTGCTCGTGCGCAGGGTCGTCGCCGTCGGCCGGCACGGGAACGACGGCGACGTGCACGACACCGGCGTCGGGCAACGGTTCGAGATCGGCGAGCCCGGTCTCCTCGTGCGCCTCACGCATCGCGACGGCCATCGGGTCCGTCTCGCCGGGTTCGCCGTGCCCGCCGACGTGCAGCCACGACTTCACCCGCTCGTGCCAGCGCAGCAGCACCCGCCTGGTCGGCGGATGCACGACCAGCGCCGACGCGGTCATGTGCAGCAGGTTCGACCGCGACCAGGGGTCGTCCGTCCGCTCGACGAGCAACCGGGTGCGCGCCACGTCGGCCGCCTCGACGACTCCCTGCGGCTGGTAGCGCGAGAGCAGCTCGGCGACGGGGCAGTGCGCGGCGGTCACGGGGCTTCAGCCTAGGCCCATGGGCTCGGTGCACGACAGACCCGGTTCGCATCGCTGTCCGTGATCGACGCCGTCCACACGGCGGCGGGACGCCGTTGCGGCGGCCCGCCGTGGTCATGTCGGAGAGGTGCGACGGGGGGTGTTCAGCCCAGCCTCCGCTGCAGGACGTCCGCGCCCGGTCCGGTGAGCTCGTGCGCCACCCCGGCACGTCCGGCCAGTACCATCAGGACCGCCTCGGCCTTCCCTCGCGCCTCAGGGCCCTTGCCGCGGGACCAGTCGAGGTCGGTCGCGACCAGCCGCACGCCGCGGGCGTTCCAGAAGCCGCGGAGCGGCGGCGCGGTGACCGCGAACGGGAGCGCGTACCGCAGCCGTTCCTCGGGGACGATGCGTGGCTTGCCGAGTGGGCGGCGGATGTCCTGCTGGTGGATCAGCGCGTCGACGAGACCGACCCCGCCACCGAGCCGCGCGGTCGAGCCCCGCGGGTCCAGATGCGAGCGCAGGAACGCGACCAGCTGGCGGGTGTCGAGGTGTGCGTACTCGGCGAGCGCTACCTCGTTGAGCGCCCCGAATCGGAACCGCGCCCTGGCGAACCGGCGGAGCAGGTCGCCGCTCCCGTGCGCTTCGTAGCTGATGACATGGCCGACGACATCGCGCACCCGCCATCCCCGGCACAGGCTCTCCGCCTCCCACTGGTCCGGGGTCAGCCCCTCGAGGAAGTCGGCCAGATCCGATCGTTCCTGCCGGGCCAGCGCCATCACGTTCATCCGATCATGGTCCCAGGGATCGCCTCCGCATGGCAGCGCCACCACCGGGTAGGCGCACGACGACGCCACGACGACACGGAGGTGACATCGTGGAACGCGGCAGCGACAAGCACGGGAGCCGGCTCGACGACGAGATGCGTCACGAGACGGAGCCGATGGAACACTCCGCAAACCAGCCGCACAGCGAACAGTGGCGGCAGACCGAACCGTCCGGCGAGGACGAGCCCGTGGTCAGCCCGACACCGGACGAGCGCTACCACGGCGGCACGCCGAAGGGCCTCGACCCCGCCGACGTCGAGCAGCGTACCGAGGTGGGCCGACATCTCGACATGTCCGCGTTCCCGGCGGACAAGGACGGCGTGTTGGACAACGCCGCGAAGAACAACGCGCCGGACGCGGTCGTCGGGCTGCTGCGCCGGTTGCCGGACGGGCGGACGTTCCAGAACACCCAGGACGTGTGGGCGGCGCTCGGCGGGACAACCGAGGACACCGAGCGCCGCCCGTAACGGCCGCCCCGCGTCGGTTACGGCGGGTCAGGCGCTGGCGGCCTGCCTACTGTGCCTGCCCTCGGCGAACTCCTCGACCAGCTTGGCGCAGAACGCCGGCAGGTCGTCGGGCTTGCGGCTGCTCACCAGTCCCTGGTCGGTCACGACCTCGCTGTCCTCCCACTTCGCGCCCGCGTTGCGCAGGTCGGTCTGCAGGCTCGGCCACGAGGTCAGCTTGCGGCCGCGCACCACGTCCGCCTCGACCAGGGTCCACGGGCCGTGGCAGATCACGGCGACGGGCTTGGCCTGTTCGAAGAAGCCGCGCGCGAAGCTCACCGCGTCGGCGTTCGTCCGCAGGAAGTCCGGGTTCGCGACGCCGCCGGGCAGTACGAGCGCGTCGTAGTCGTCGGCGCTCACGTCCCCGACGGCGTGGTCGATCGGGAAGGTGTCGCCGCGGTCGAGGTGGTTGAACGCCTGCAACTTTCCGGTCTGCGTCGACACCAGCTCGGGCGTCGCACCCTCCGCCTGCACGGCGTCCCACGGTTGGGTCAGCTCGACCTGTTCGACGCCCTCCGGAGCCGCGAGGAACGCGACCCGCTTGCCGTCGAGCTTTTTGGCCATGGTGAATCCTCCTAGCGGCCGAGCGCGTTCTGCAGCTGCCGCTTGCTCATCCGCGAACGACCCTTGATGTTGCGCTTCTTTGCGTCGTTGTAGAGCTGCGCCTTGGTCGGGCCGCTGGGCCCCTGCCCGCGGCCGGACCGCTTGCCGCCGCGTGTCTGCGGCGACTCGCCCTGCTTCGACACCCTGCTCGCACGCTCGCTCTCACCGGAACGCGCGCGGTTCTTGTTCACCGTGCGAGCCGCGATCTCCTCCGCGCGGTCCTCGCCGGCGCCGCGCTGCTTCTGCTGGCTCTTGATGTGCTCGTACTGGCGCTCTCGCTTGTCGCCCCAGGCCTGCTGCGGCATGGTGCACCTCCCAGTTCGTCGATCGGCACTCGCCTACCCGGCACACGCGCTCCTACTCACGGCGTGGACGTTAGGCAACGACGTCGCCGGGTAGACGGCGCGGCATGAGCGAGTTCCTGACGACGCTGCGCCGGAAGGCGAGACTGCTGGTCTCCGGCCGGGCGAGCGTCCATCGCGGCACCGAGCCCGACGCCGACGACGACCCGCGGCAGGCGTTGCGCCGCGAGACCGGCACCGGGCAGGGCGACGAGCACGGCGGCGGCCGGACGCCGACGACGGCCGCCGGGAACACGGGCGGCTACGTGGGGCAGGTCTCCGGCGAGGACGACATGACCGGCGGCGCCGCCGGGCGGGAGGACAACCCGTGGTGATGAGCCTCGACTTCCTCGGACCGGTCTACGCACGCGGTGGCCCGTACGCCAGCGTCGTGCTCGAGACCAACCGCGAGGCGGCCGACGACGCCGCTCACGCGATCGAGCTGCGCTGGCGCGGGCTGCGTACCGACCTCGCGTCCGCGGGCGCGGACGAGCCGACGCTGACGGCTCTCGACGCGGTCGTGGGGCGTCCGTCCGACGAGGGCGGCGAGCAGGGCCAGGTGGCCGTCGCGGCAGCAGGCGACGTGCTGATCGACGAGCGCGTCTACCGGCACCCCGGGCCGAGCGTCGCGCGTTGGGCGGAGCTGCCCGAGGTCATGCCGATCCTGCGTTCGCGTGCGGTGCAGCTCGCGTACCTGGTCGTCCGCGTCGACAGCCAGGGCGCCGACGTCGAGGTGCGCGGGCCGGCCAGGAACTACGAGCTCGAGGTGGTGGGCGACGAGCACCCGTTGCACAAGGTGGGCGCGGGCGGCTGGTCGCACCGCCGGATCCAGCAGCGCGCCGAGAACACGGCGCGGCAGAACGCGAAACTGGTCGCCGGGCAGGTCGACGAGCTCGTCGGCAGGACGGCCGCGGACCTCGTCGTGCTCGCCGGCGAACCCCGGGCACGGGCCGACGTCCTCGACGAGCTCGGCAAGGCGACCCGCGATCTTGTCGTGGAGCTCGACTCGGGCAGCCGGCATCCCGGCGCGGAGCCGGTCGACGCCGAGGTCGCTGACGTCGTCGCCCGACACGTGCGCGGACAGGATCGCGAGCTGCTGGACGCGTTCCGCGCCGAGGGCGGCGAGCGTGCGGCGTACGGCCTCGACGCGACGGTGGCGAGCCTGCGCGAGTCCCGCGTCGACACGCTGTTCGTCGAGGACGACGGCGAGGGGGACACCGACTCCGGCATCCGGCTGTGGGCGGACAGGTCCGATCCGCTCGCGCTCGGCCGACGGCCGGGCGAGCTGGAGTCGATGGGCGTCCAGGACGGTTTCCAGGTGTCCGCCGTGCCCGCGATCGTCCGCGCGGCCGCGGGCAGTGACGCTCGGCTGGCGCTGGTGGAGCCGGGCGCGGTCGGCGACGACGGCATCGCCGCGCTGCTGCGCTACTAGCCGCCGGACGACTTCAGCACGCCGTAGAGCTGTTGCAGCATGTCCGAGACGCCGACGACGCCGAACATCCCGGCGACGACCCGCGCCGTCCGCGGCGCCGCGAGCAGCGCTGCGACGTAGGCTCCCGCGGCCCAGGGCGCGAGGCAGAACGGACAGCTGACGACCTCGCCGACGACGTGGAGCAGACCACGGCCGCGCACCTCCTCGGTCACCTCGCCGGAACCGCCGGGCCCGCGGAACCGCGTGAACGGTGCGCGGACCGGGCTGGTCACGGCGTCCTTCGCCAACAGCCGCACCGCCTTGTGCACAGCCAG
Organism: Acidothermales bacterium; assembly: GCA_017354575.1. GTDB lineage: Bacteria > Actinomycetota > Actinomycetes > Streptosporangiales > WHST01 > WHST01. The sequence continues at coordinate 12,371 of JAFMQP010000001.1, forward strand.
CCCGCCGAGCAGGACGTCGGCCGTGGGCACCCGCCGAGGCAGCCGCGCCCCGGACACCTTCACCCCGGCCGCGAGCGCGCCGAGGAACGCGCCGTAACCGGCGATCGCGACGGCGTACCCGGCGAGCGGTTGCTCGTGCTCGTGGTCGTACGCGGTCCGCACCGCCTGCAGCCGTTCCTTCACCTCGTCGGCGGGTCGCTCGCTCATGTCCTCTCCTCCCCGACCGCGAAGGGCTCGGCGGCCGCCCGGTCGAACGTCATCCCGTGCCCCGGCGTCTTCGCGTCGACGTGCGCCCGGCCGCCGGACGGGTCCAGCGCGCCGTGGAACAGCCGCGACTCGATGCGGTCGTGGTCGACGAACCATTCGATGTGCCGGAAGTTCGGCGTCGCCGCGCCGATGTGCGCGGACAGGTTGGGCGCGCAGTGCGCGGAGACGTCGAGCCCGTGCGCCGCCGCGAGGGCGGCGATCCGTTGCCATTCGGTGAATCCGCCGCACCTGGTGACGTCGACCTGGACGCAGTCGAGCGCGTCGCTCTCGATCATCCGGGCGAAGTAGTGCAGGTCGTAGCCATACTCGCCGGCGGTCACGTCCGCGCCGACCGACTCGCGGACGCGCCGCAGTCCGTCGAGGTCGTCGCTCGACACCGGCTCCTCGAACCAGGTGACGCCGAGGTCCGCGAGCCGCTCGCCCACGCGCGTCGCGAGCCCGACCGGGTACGCGCCGTTCGCGTCGACGTACACCTCGGTGTCGGGTCCGGCCGTCTCCCGCGTCAGGGCGGTCCGGTGTAGGTCGCGCTCGACCCTCGTCCCCCACGACTCGCCGATCTTGATCTTCACCCGCGGGATGCCCTTCCCGCGCACCCACTCGGCGATCTGGCCGGCCAGCTCGTCGTCGCCGTACGTCGTGAAGCCGCCGCTGCCGTACAGCGGCACGTCCTCGTGCACCCGGCCGAGCAGCGTGCTCACCGGCACCTCGTACGTCCGCGCGGCGGCGTCCCACAGCGCGACGTCGACCGCGGACATCGCGCACGACACGAGGCCGGGGCGCCCGAGGTTGCGGATCGCGCGCTGCATGGCGTGCCAGCACGCGACGACGTCACGGACGTCGTGGCCGCGCACGGCGTCGGCGAGCTTGCCGTGCACGATCGGTACGCACGCCGCGTCGGCGTACGTCCAGCCGGTGCCTGTGACGTCCGCCGCGTCGACGGTCACGACGACCAGCGTGGTCGCGTCCCAGGCCAGCGTCCCGTCCGCCTCGGGCCCGTCGGTGGGTATCCGGTACGCGGACGCCCGCACCCCGTCGATCGTGTGCATGCCGCGCCCACTACCCGGCCCCGCCGCAGGCAATCGTGGCGGGCGCCGTGTGAAGCCCTGGTTGATCATGAGAACATGATCAACCAGGGCTTCGGCTAACGGGGGAGTCAGGCCGCCTCGGCGTAGGCGGGCTCCTCGCACCCGGCCGGCTCGACGGTCTCGACCGGCTCCGGGGTCGCCCTGCGGTCGTTCGGCAGGATCGCCAGCACCACGACGATCGCGGCGCCGACGAGTGCGGCGGCGACGCCGAACGCCAGGTGGTAGCCGCCGGTCAGCGCCTCGGCGGTGCCGTGGCCGGCCCGGCCGAGCTCGCCGGTGCGGGTCGCGGACAGCGTCGCCAGCACCGCGAGCCCGATCGCGCCGCCGACCTGAGCTGTGGTGTTCACCAGGCCGGACGCGAACCCGGCGTCTGCTGTGTCCACGTCCGACATCGACACGGCCATCAGCGCGGGGAAGCTCAGTCCCGCACCGGTGCCGAGCAGCACCAGCACCGGCAGCACGTGCACCGGGTAGCTGCCGCCGACCGGCGCCACCGTGAACGCCGCCAGCCCGACGGCCATGAGCGCGAGACCTGCGACCATCGTCCGCCGCGCGCCGAACGAGTTGATCAGCCTCTCGGTGTAGCGCACCGACAGCGTGCCCATGACGACGGTCACCGGCAGGAACGCGAGGCCGATCCGCAGCGGGTCGTAGCCGAGGGTCTTCTGCAGGTACAGCGAACCGAGGAAGAACGTGCCGAACATGCCGGCCGCGCCGAGCACCTGCACGATGTTGGCGCCGGTGACGTTGCGGGAACGGAAGATCCGCAGCGGGATCAGCGGGTTGGCGGCCTTCCGCTGCCGGACCACGAAGCCGGTCAGCAGCGCGACCACGACGGCGGCGGGCACGACCGTCCGCGGTGCCGTCCAGCCGAGCTCGGCGGCCGGCTTGACGATCGTGTAGACGCCGAGCATCAGCGCGGAGGTGATCAGCACCGCCCCGGGGACGTCCGCGCCGTGCCGCAGCCCGATGCCGGCCTGGTACGGGATCAGCCGCTTCGCGAGCACGCCGGTGACGACGCCGATCGGGATGTTGACGAAGAAGATCCAATGCCAGCTGATCGCCTCGGTGAGCAGGCCGCCGGCGAGCAGGCCGACCGCGCCACCGGCGGACGCGACGAACGCGTACACGCCGATCGCCTTCGCCTGCATGCGCGGCTCGGGGAACAGCGTCACGATCATGCCGAGGATCACGGCCGACGTCAGCGCGCCGCCTACGCCCTGCAGGAACCGCGCCGCGATCAGCATGACCTCGGACGTCGACAGCCCGCAGAGCAGTGACGCGCCGGTGAACAGGGCGAGCCCGGCGAGGAACACCCGGCGCCGCCCGATCAGGTCGCCGAGCCGCCCGACGAGCAGCAGCAGCCCGCCGAACGAGATCAGGTAGGCGTTGACCACCCAGGCGAGCCCCGCGGGCGTGAACCCCAGGTCGCTCTGGATCGACGGCAGCGCCACGTTCACGACGGTGGTGTCGAGGACGATCATCAGCATGCCGGCGCACAGCACCACCAGTGCGACCCAGCGCGACCGTTGCACGTTCATGGGGGTTCCTCTTCCGCTCAGGTCCGTTCATCCCTTCAGACCTGGTACGGAGCCGGAACTCATCGTTCGACATCCGGCGTAGCATTTTCCGTGGGTGATGCGCGATGACCACTCTGGTCGCCGTCTGGATGGTCGTGCTCGGCGTCGGCTGCCTGCTCGTCCGCCTGGTCGGCATCGTCGGAGTCGTCCTGTACGGCCGCCACGTCGCGAAGACAGCGCGGCGTCAGCGCGACCAGCGCACCTCGCCGCCGACGACCGTCACCGACGGCCGCGCCGAGCCGGAGGCTGCGACGTCGCGGTCGGTGAGGTCGGCGTCCAGGACGACGAGGTCCGCCAGGTAGCCCGGCGCCAGCCGGCCCTTGCAATGCTCCTCGCCGGACGCGTACGCCGGCTCGGTCGTGTACGCGCGCAGCGCCTGCGGCGGCGTGAGGACGTTGCCGTCGGCGCGCTCGCCGCTCTCCGCGGCGGTGCGTGTGGTGGCGGCGCGGATGCCCTCGACCGGGTCGATGGTCTCCACCGGGGCGTCAGAGCCGAACGCGACGTGCGCGCCCGCCGCCGCGAGGTCGGCCCAGGCGTACGACGCCAGGTGACGCTTGCCCAGCAGCCGCCTGGCGAGTGCGACGTCGCTGGTGCAGTGCACCGGCTGCATCGACGCGACCACGCCCAACGCGGCGAAGCGTTCCACGTCCGGGTAGGCGACGTGCTGCGCGTGCTCGATGCGGTGCCGCAGCCGGGCGCCGACGCCGCGCCGCCGCACCTCGGCGATCGCGTCGAGCACGGTGGTGTTGGCGGCGTCGCCGATGGCGTGCACGGCGACCGCGATGCCGGCGGCGGACGCGGTCAGCGCGAGGTCGAGCAGCTCTTCCGGCGCGAGCGTCGCGACGCCGAAGTCGTCGGCGCGGTCCTCGTACGGGCTCGACAGCGCGGCCGTGTGCGAGCCGAGCGCGCCGTCGGAGAACAGCTTCACCGGCCCCGTCCGCAGCCACGCGTCACCGTCGCCCGTCGCGTGCCCGGCCTCGACGGCGGCGGCGAGGCCCGCGTGCGAGAACAGCTGGTGTACGCGCACGGTCAGCCGACCGTCGGCGCGGAGCGCGTCGTACGCCGCCGCGGTGGCGCGGCCGTCGATGTCGTGGATCGTCGTGACGCCGCTGGCGAGCAGGTCGGTGAACGCGTCCGCGAACACCTCCGGCGGCGGCACGTCGTGGGCGTCCATGGCCGCGTACACCACGTCGTCCGCCCCCTCGCGCAGCAGGCCGGTCGGGCCGTCCGCGTCCATCTCGACCACGCCGCCCGGCGGCTGCGGCGTCGACGCGTCGACGCCGAGCGCCTGCAGCGCCACCGTGTTCGCCCACGTCGTGTGCCCGTCGTGGTTCTGCAACGCGACCGGGTGGCCGGCGGCGTACGGGTCGAGGTCGCACCGGTGCAGCGGCCGGTCGAGCCCCCACGTGTTGGCGTCGTACCGGCCGCCGAACACCCACGCGCGGTCGGGCAGGTCGCGCACGTAGGCGGCGAGCACCCGCTGCGCGTCCGCCAGGCTGCGCGCCCCCCGCAGGTCGATCCACCGCTTGCCGCGCGCGTACCCGGCGAGGTGGATGTGGCTGTCCGTGAGCCCGGGGACGGCCCAGCCGCCGCCGAGGTCGACCTCCCGGTGACCGGTACCGGCGGCCTCGCGGCACTCGTCGACGGTGCCCGCGGCGACGATCCGCTCCCCGCGCACGACGACCGCGTCGGCCCGCGGACGGGACGCGGCCAGTGTCGTGAACCGGGCCCCGGTGAAGACCGTGTGCGTCACGCCGAGCACGATAGCGAAGGTGCCGAAACCTCATGACCGGTCGACGGAGCTGGAGACGCGGTTCGCCAGGGAACGCGTCTGGCTCACGCACGGCCACCGTGACGTGTCCGGCGGCTGGCTGCGTCCGACGGTCTTCGGCGCGGTCGACGGGCTCGTCACCAACGCCGCGCTCATCGCCGGCGTCGGCGGCGGCGGCGTGTCGGCGCACGCGGTCATCCTCACCGGTCTCGCCGGTCTCGCCGCGGGCGCGTTCTCGATGGGCACGGGCGAGTACGTGTCGGTCAGCAACCAGAACGAACTGGTGCACGCAGAGGTCGCCGTCGAGAAGGACATGCACGCGCGGTTCCCCGACGCCGAGGAGGCCGAGCTTGCCGAGCGGTTCCGCGGCTACGGCGCGGACGCCGAGACGGCCGCGCGGATGGCGGCCGCCGTCTCCGCCGACCCCGACCAGGCGCTGCGGCTGCACGCGCGCGAGGAGCTCGGCGTCGACCCGGTCGACCTCCCTTCACCGCTGCTCGCCGGCGTGGCGTCGTTCGTCGCGTTCTCGATCGGCGCGCTGCTGCCGCTGCTGCCCTATCTGCTCGGCCTGGCGTCCCTGCCGATCGCGCTCGGCGTCGCGGGCGTCGCGCTGTTCGCCGGCGGCATCACGGTCGGGAAGCTCACCGGACGGCGGCTGCTGTGGTCCGGGCTGCGCCAGCTCGCCTTCGGCGGCCTCGCCGTCGCGGTCACCTTCGGCATCGGCCAGCTCATCGGCGCGGGTGTGTCGTAGACCGCGGACGACTCGACCTGTAGCCGCGAACCGGTCAGCGGCGACGCACCTGCGTGGACGCACGCACCACGAGCTCGGGCATGTACACCACCGTCTCGTGCTCGTGCGGGACGCCGTCGCGGTCGGACGTCTCCGCGATAAGCAGCTCGGCGGCGGTGTGGCCGATGCGGGCGGCCGGCTGGCGGACGGACGTCAGCGGCACCGCGGCCGCGCCGGCGAACTCGATGTCGTCGTAGCCCACGATCGCCATCTCGTCGGGGACGCGGACGTCCGCGGCGACGAGCGCCTGCAGGACGCCGAGGGCGAGCAGGTCGTTGGCGCAGAACACCGCGGTCGGCCGCGGGCTCATGCCCAGCAGCCGCGCGCCCGCGTCCCGACCCGACGACACGTCGAGGGCGGGCGCGTCGAGCACCGACAGCCGCCGCTTCGGCGCGGGCGCGGCCGCCAGCGCATTGCGTACGCCGGTCTCCCGGTCGCGGCACTGGGCGAGGATGCGCGGGCCGACGACGAACGCGATGTGCCTGTGCCCCGACTCGACGAGGTGCCGGGCCGCGAGCTCGCCGCCCGCGACGTCGTCGACCGCCACCGAACACGCCTCGCCCGCCGGCACGGTGCGGTCGACGAAGACGTGCGGGATACCGCCGCGCCGGAACCGCGCCAGCCGCTCCCCGCACGTGTCCACCGGCGAGAGCAGCACGCCGCGCACCCGCTGCTCGGTGAGCATCGCGAGGTACGCGGACTCCGTGTCGACGCGCTGCCCGCTGTTGCACGTGATCAGCTGCAGCCCGGCCTCCTGCGCGGCCTGCTCGGCGCCGCGCGCGACGTCGACGAAGAACGGGTTGGCGAGGTCGAGGACGAGCAGCGCCATGGTGCGGCTCGTCCCGCTCCGTAGCTGCCGTGCCGACCCGTCGCGCACGTAGCCGAGCTCGTCGATCACGGACTGCACGCGGACCCGGGTGGCCGCCGCGACGACCTCGGGCCGGTTCACCACGTTCGACACGGTGCCGACGGAGACGCCCGCCGCGACGGCGACGTCCTTGATACCGACCTTGCTCCTGGCCACCACACCGGTCCCGATGAATCGTTCAAACCGACACGATCCTGCCACAGCCGATCCCGGATATCACTACGTTCAGCTAACTTCTCACGAGGTCTTGTGAGGCGCCACCGCCGGGGTTACGCTCCCCGGTTAATACGTTTCAGCTGGTTCGTCCGAACCGAGTCGATGACGACGAGGAGAATCAGGTGACCTCAGCGGACCCGGCCGGTTCGACCCCGGCCGACGACGGCGTGGTCTCACGCCAGGTGTGGAAATGGACGATACTCGCCGCGATGGCGTCGTACCTCGACGCCGGCTCCATCGTGGCCCTGGGCTCCGGCCTCGCACTCTTCCAGAGCACGTACCACCTCAGCGGCAGCGCCGTCGGCGCGCTCGCGGCGATCGGCCCGAACGCCATCGGGTGTGCCGTCGGATCGTTCATCGGCGGTCGGCTCGGTGACAAGCTCGGCAGGAAACGCATCTACAAGTACGACCTGCTCGTCTACGCGGTCGGCGCGTTGCTGATCGCGCTGTCGTTCAACGCGCCGACGCTGTTCGTCGGCACCTTCGTCGTCGGCGTCGCCGTCGGTGCGGACGTGCCCACGTCGCTCGCACTCGTCGGCGAGTTCGCACCCGCCAAGGCACGCGGCAAGCTGCTCGGCTTCACCCAGATCGCCTGGGGTACCGGGCCCGTCGTCGTCCTCGTGCTCGCGGCGATCCTGTCCGGCGCCGGCCTCGGGCTGCTCGGCACGCGCATCGTGTTCCTCCACCTGGTGGTCGTCGCACTGGTCACCTGGGCGCTGCGGCAGGGCATGAGCGAGTCGATCCGCTGGCGGAACGCCATGCGTGCCACCACGTTGACGGCGCGCGGCCTGCGGACGCTGCTCAGCGGCCCCAACCTGGCGGGGCTCGGGTACACGGCGGTCATCTACGTGTTCTGGGGTCTCGCGGCCGGCACGGCCGGCATCTTCACCCCGTTCATGATCGAGACGCTGCACGCCGGCGGGCCGGTCACCGGCCTGATGTTCTCCGCCGCGGGCTTCCTCATCGGGATCATCGCGAACGTGCTCATCTTCATGAAGTACGCCGACCGCGGGCACGGCGCACGCAAGGCGATGTGGGGCATGGGCGCGATCATGCAGATCGTGGCATACGGGATGTTCATCGTGCTCCCGTTCACCGTGCCGGTCATCATCGTCAACATCGTGCTCTTCGGCATCGGCGCGTCGCTGGCCGGCGAGCAGATGTACAAGACGATCAGCCAGGAGGTGTTCCCGACCGTCGTGCGCGGCACGGCGCAGGGCTTCACGTTCGGCGTCGCGCGCGTTCTGCTCGGCATCTGGAGCTTCTTCGTGCCGACGCTCGCGCACGCGGGCTTCACGGTCGTGGGCGGGCTGCTCGCGTTCTTCCTGCTCGTCAGCGGCGTCGTGGGCTACATCTTCATGCCGAACACGGCCGGTAAGTCGCTCGAGCAGATCGAGTCCGAACGCGCCGAACAGCCGGCCGTCAGTCCCGACCTGGCCCCGGGAGCCGGATGACGGGTACGGACGCGCTCCTTGCCCGGTTCACCAAGCCGGGCAAGGAGTTCGGGCCGCTGCCGCTCTGGTGGTGGAGCGGCGCGGAGGTCACCCGCGACCGGTTGCGCCGGCAGATGGAACAGCTGTCGGCGCAGGGCGTCCACCAGGCGGTCGTGATGTGCCTCGCGCCCACGGGACCGCTGTACGGGTCGCTCGCGGACGACCCGCCGTTCCTCAGCCCGCAGTGGGTCGAGCTGCTCGACGGCGCGTGCGCCGACGCCGAGCAGCTCGGCTTCACGCTCTGGATGTACGACCAGATCGGGTTCTCCGGCGCGAACTTCCAGGGTCGGCTCACCGCAGAGCACCCGGAGTACGCGGGCCTCGCGCTGTTCCGCGACACCGACGGCGTCGTCCGCAACCGGGTCAGCGGCTTCGACTACTTCGGCATCGACGCCTGCGCGGCGCTGCTCGACCAGGTGCACGGCGAGCTCGAACGCCAGGTGGGGCAACGGTTCGGGCGCGCCATCGGCGGCTTCTTCCAGGACGAGCTACCGGCGATGCCGACATGGGGGTACGACTTCGCTGAGACGTTCGCCGACCACTACGGCTACGAGCTGGAGCCGCGGCTGGAGTCGCTGTTCTCCGGCTCCGGCGATGATGACGTACGCGTCCGCCGCGACTACCACGAGCACCGTGCGACGCTCGCCCGCCGCGCGTTCTTCGACCCGCTCGACGCGTGGTTCGCGAAGCACGAGATGATCTGCGGCTTCGACCAGCGGTCACCGGCGCGCGAGGGCGACCCGGTCGGCGGCGTGGAGATCTACGGCGACTATCTGGCCACCCACAAGGGCTTCGGCGCACCCGGCAGCGACCACTGGGGCGACCCGAAGGTGCACAGCTCGCTCGCGCACGCGTACGGCCGGCCGCGCACCTGGATCGAGGCGTTCCACTCGTCCGGCTGGGGCGGCACGCTCGAGGAGACCTACGACTGGCTAGCGCCGTTCCTGCGCCGCGGCGCGACGCTCTACGACCCGCACGCGGTCTACTACAGCACGGCCGGCGGCTGGTGGGAGTGGGCGCCGCCGTCGACGTGCTGGCGCCAGCCGTACTGGCCGTCGTACCACGTGTTCGCGGACGCCGTCGCCCGGCTCTGTTCGGTGCTGACGGCGGGCGCGCACGTGTGCGACACGGTGCTCCTGTCCCCCACGGCGACCGCGCAGGCGTACACGACCCTCGACGGCGCACAGCCGGAGGCTGATCGCGCATCGCGTTGCTACCACAGGCTGAACGGCGTCAGCGCGTGGTACGCCGAACGCCGCGGCGTGCTCGAACGCGCGGGCGTCGACCACGACGTGCTCGACGAGGCGACCCTCGCGGACGCCGTCGTCGAGGACGGTACGTTGCGCGTCGCCGACGAGACGTACCGCACCGTCGTCGTGCCCGATGCCCATGCGCTGCACGTGTCCACGGCAGGTTTGCTCGCCCGGTTCGTCGAGTCCGGCGGGCGCGTGGTCTGCGTCGGCGATGCGCCGGCGCGGTTCCTCGGCGGCGATCCCAGCGACGCCGCCGCGTTCAGCGACGCGGTCGCGCGCGGCGACGTCGTCGTCGTCCCGACACCCGACGACGTGCCGGACGCCGTCGCCCACGGACCCGTGCGCGTCACTGCGGACGCGCCGTTCCTGTTGCGCCGCAACGGGAACGCGTACGTGCTGATGCTCACCTCACACGACGACGATACCGGTACGGCCGCACCGATCATGGACTTCGGCGGCGACGCGCTGGACGTCGAGGCGTTCTCCTGGCAGGACTACTGGGGCCAGCTGCACGACACCGGTTACGCGTTCCGGCCGACCGGCGGACGGACGGCGCACGTGCGGGTCGAGGGACTGCCGGCACGGGCGCAGCGCTGGGCCCCCGGCACGGGACAGCGCGTCGACGTCCAGGTGAGCGAGGCCGCCGACGGCTCGCTCGGCTTCGACGTCCCGTTCGCGGACGGGCCGATCACACTGGTCGTGCTCGCGGACGACCTGCCGGTGACGACCGCCCACGCACTCGGCGAGGTGGTCGAAACCGTTCCCGTGGACGGGCCGTGGCTGGGACTGGCCTCGTCCACGCTGGACAACGGCTACGGCGACCTCGCCGCACCCGATCGCGACGGCGTGCTGCCGATCGAGGTGTGGCGCTTCGAGCACGCGACGGGCGGCGACGAATGGCGCCCGGTCACCGCCACCTACGGCCCGTTCGCGGAGGTACGCGACCCGGACGGCACATGGCGTACCGCGGAGTGGTCCCTGTCGCGCGGCATCCGCAACGACCCGATGCACCGGGAAGCGTTGGGGCCCAAGGGATACGTGCCCGAAGAGTTCCTCGACTGGCGCGACGTAGAGGCCGGTGGGCAGGTGGCGGTGCGGTGCCACCTCACGCTGCCGTCGCGCGACGGCCTGCACGTCGCGGTCGGTGCCGACGCCGGCCGGCGTGTGCTCGTCGACGGCGTCGAGCTGCCGGTCGAGGCCGCGGGATACCAGTCGTTCAGCGCGATTCCGCGCGAGCTCACCGGCCGTGGCGTCGCATTGGACGTCGAGCTCACCGCCGAACGCGACGGGCCGGTGCGCGCGTCGTTCGCGGTCGTCACCGACCCGACGTCGTATCGCCGGCCCGAGTGGCTGACCAGCGGCACCACCGGCCATGAGGGACGCGAGGTCGACTTCACCCGCACGTTCCCGCTCACCGAGGTGCCGGACGACGCAGCCGTCCAGGTGGCGAGCGACGGTGCGTGCAGGATCCTGGTCAACGGCGTGGAGGTCGGGCGGCAGGGCGACTTCAGCCCATACCCAGGGCACCGCGAGGTGCGCGTGCACCCGTACCAGGTCGCCGAGCACCTCCGTGTCGGCGACAACGAGATCGTGCTGCGCGCCGTGGACGCCGGCGCGCAGCCCACCGCGGTCGCGCTCGACTCGCCCGGTCTGGGCCTGTGTACGGACGCAAGCTGGAATGCCAGTGGCGGCAACGCCTCCGGCACACCGACACTACGCCGCCAACACGCGCGTGACCCGCGGTTCGTCTGCGCCCGGCCGCGTCCGCATCCGCTGCCCGGCGCGGGCTGGCTCGAGCCGGACCGGCCGACCGACGGCGTCGTCGGCGTCGTCCCGGACGTCGCGCCCGGCGGCGAACGCACCGAACGGCTGCGCTTCCCCGCGCCGCTCGGCACGGTCGCGCTGCACGTGCCCACGTCGCTCGACGCCGCCGTCCTCGTCGACGGCCGCGAGCACGCCCCGGACGGTGGACGGGTGACGTTCGCCGAGCCGCTGCCCGCGGCGACCCCTGTCACCCTGCGGTTCCGCGCCGTCGGCGGCAGGCGCGGCGGCGCGTTGCTCGACGGCCCGGTCGAGGTCGAGGTCGCGGAGACCGGGACCCGGCTCGCGTCGTGGGAGGAGCTCGGCCTGCGCGCGCTCGGCGGCGAGCTGCGCTACCGCGCCACCGTGGACGTCCGGCCGCCGGACGGCACACGCACCGTGCTCGACCTCGGCGACGTGCGCGGCACCGCCGACGTCGTCGTCAACGGCGCGCTCGTCGGCCGGCTCGTCTGGTCGCCGTGGTGCGCCGAGGTGACCGACGCGCTGCGCCCCGGCGAGAACGAGATCGAGGTCGTCGTCCGCGGCACCCTCGCCGGCTACCTCGACGACGCCTCACCGACCGCGGCGGTGGCGAAGGGCCAGGTGCGGACGGGATTGTTCGGCGCCGTGCGACTGGTCCATCATCGGAAGTGACGGACGCGGGAGGACGCCATGACGGCCACACGATCTGCCCCCGACATCGGCTCGCTGTTGCAGCGCAAGGTGCCCAGGCACACGAAGATCGGGCTGGTCGCCGGCGGGCTGGGGGCGTACTGGCCGCAGTTCCCCGACCTGCTCCCCCAGCTACGGCGTTCCGCCGACCGCGTGTCCGAACGGATGCGGGAGCTCGACTGCGAGGTCGTGGACGTCGGGTTCATCTCGGACGCGCAGGAGGGCGCGGCCGCCGCGGAACGCCTGCGCGCGGCCGGCTGCGACCTCATCGTCGCGTTCCTCGCCACGTACATGACCGCGACGATGCTCCTGCCGATCGCGCAACGCAACGGTGCGCCCGTGCTGCTGCTCAACCTGCAGCCGAGCGAGGCGATGGACCACGCGTCCTTCGACACCGGCGCGTGGCTCGCGTACTGCGGCGCGTGCCCGCTGCCGGAGATGGTGAACGCGTTCCGCCGCTGCGGCATCGAGACGCGCAGCGTCAGCGGCCACCTCGAGGAGCCGTCGGCGTGGGCGAAGATCGAGCGCTGGGTGCGCGCGGCCGGCATCCGCGGCGCGTTGCGGCACGGCAGGCACGGCCTGCTCGGGCACCTCTACCCGGGCATGCTGGACGTGTCGACCGACCTCACGCTCGTACCGGCGCAGTTCGGCGGGCACATGGAGGTGCTGGAGATCGACGACGTGCGCGTGCGCGTCGAGCAGGTGAGCGACGCCGACGTCGACGCCCGCGTCGCACTCGCGCGGGACGTCTTCACCGTGGCCGACAGCGTCGTGGAGGACGATCTGCGTTGGGCGGCAAGGGTTTCCGTCGCCCTCGACCGTCTGGTCGACGACTTCGAGCTGGACAGCCTGGCGTACTACCACCGCGGACTGGACGGCGAGACGCACGAGCGCGTCGGCGCCGGGCTGATCCTCGGCGCGTCGCTGCTCACCGCGCGCGGCATCCCGGCGGCGGGCGAGTACGAGCTGCGCACGTCGCTCGCGATGCTGATCCTCGACCGGCTCGGCGCCGGCGGCTCGTTCACCGAGTTCCAGGCGCTCAACTTCCGCGACGACGTGGTGGAGATGGGCCACGACGGCCCCGCGCACCTGGCCATCAGCGACGGGCGCCCGACGCTGCGCGGGCTCGGCGTCTACCACGGCAAGCGCGGCTGGGGCGTGTCCGTCGAGCTCGACGTCAGGCACGGCCCGGTCACCACGTTCGGCATCGGCCAGGAGCGCGACGGACGGTTCCGGTTCGTGGTGTCGGAGGGCACCGTGGTGAGCGGACCGCTGCTGCAGATCGGCAACACCACCTCGCGCGTGACGTTCGGCCGTCACCCGGGCGAGTGGACCGACGAGTGGAGCGTCTCCGGCGTCGGCCACCACTGGGCGCTCGGCACCGGCCACCGCGCCGCCGAGCTCGCCGTCCTCGGCGAGCTGTGCGGCGTCGAGGTCGTCACCGTCCCCGGCGTGAGCACGTAGGGCGCACGCTCACCGGCGGCGGCTGTCAGCGCTCCCGCTGCCTGCCGCGGTCCGCGGGACGCTCGGCGCGTGCGCCGCGTGCTGCCGCCCGGCCCCGGCCCAGTCTCGTCGACCGCGGGCGCGCGACGGACCGTTCCGCGTGAACGGTCCTCGTCAGGAGTGCCTCGGCCGCCTTCGCCGGAGACGCCTGCACCGCCTCCTCGCGGTCGAAGCGCTCGGCGGCGCGGCGGACGGCCGCCGCCTCCCGCGGACGCTGGTGCGCGAACTCCGCGACGCTCTCCTTGTCGGCGAGGTCGACCAACCGGAACCGGGGATTCCTGCGGGCCATCGCCTGCGCACGGTCGTAGACGTCGTGCTGCATCCTCGCGCCGTCCTTGACCACCCAGACGACGTCCCAGCCCTGACGCAGCATCGCGGCGTCCTTGCGCAGCTGCAGCAACCGATGCTCGCGATTCCCCCCGCCGACCTTGAACTCCCACGCCAGGAAGGCGCGGCGGTTGCCGATGTCCTGGAATCGCTTGCCGAACCGGGTCGGCTGGTACCGCTCCTTCCGCCAGCCGTCGCGTTCCCGGTAGCCGAGCTCGTCGTAGGCGAGGTCGCGGAACCGGTTGCCCCGGCGTTGCAGCTCCTCGAAGTATGCGACCCGCCCGAGCCAGTCGGCACGGTCCCTCGGCGTCTCGCCGCGGGCGAGCTTGTGCGTGCGGTACGTTCGATAGCGCCGAACGACTTCCCGTGGAGACCACCCGCGCGGCGTCATCGTCAGGCGCTCAGGCCAGCGCCTCGTCGTCCTGCATCTGCTGCCAGACCGGCGGTTCCGGGCGTCCCGCACCGACCCAGGCGTCGTGGTCCTCCCGCTGGAACCGGTGGACGGCGGACCACTCCCCGCCGGTACGGCGCTGCACCGCCATCGTCAGCGCCCCGCCGACGTCGAAGTACTCCGGCGAGTAGGGCAGCGCCACCGCAGGCACCAGCCCGGTCGCACCGAGGTCGACGTACACCCAGGCGCCCTCGAACCGACGCACGAGCAGCTCGCCCAGGTACCGGCGGAACCCGTCGATGACATCCGCGCCGGCCTGCGCCGTCTCGGGATCCGCGGAGTCGGCGTCAGGAAACCGTTCCAGCGCCGCGGCCTCGGCGTGCCGAAGCCCTTCCTCCGACCACGGGTCGGCGGGCATGTCGGGGACGACGCGGTCGAAGAAGCCCGCCAGCGCGGCGTCCATGCCGGCCAGCCAGTCCCGCCACTCCGGGCGCTGCTGGAACGGCGCGATGCGGCGCTGCTCCTGCTCGTACGCCTCGGCGTAGTCGACCACGGGAACCCTCCTCGGCGCCTGAACCTCGGGTACCGGCAACGTTAACGGGCACGGCTCAGGAGCCGACACGCTCGAACGTGAACAGGTCGGAAACGGAGGGCGTCCCGGCGTGACCGGCGGCCCGCGGTCATGTCCCTGTCGGCCGCACCCCCGGGATCACGAACGTGGTGATGGACTGCGCCTTCAGCGTCGTACGGTAGGTGCCGCCCTGCCGCGCCTCGGCGGGCAGCTCGGCGAGGTTCTCTGTGCTCGACGTACGCCGCCGCAGCACGTCACCCGACGACGGCGTGAACCCGCTCAGGTCGAACGTGACGTCGCGGTTCGCGGTGCCGAGCTCGGTGTAGACGACGACCAACTGCCGGCGCCTGGCGTCGTACGCGGCGAACGCGTTCGCGTCGCCGACCCGGATCACGGTCGCGCCCGGCCGTACGTACTTCACGTAGTTGCCGTAGCCGTAGTACTGCTTCGCGACGTAGAAGTCCTCCTGGCCCGGGGTGTAAGTCGCGTGCACGATGCCCCAGCAGGTGTTGCCGTCCCGGTTCGCCTCGATGCTCTCGATCGCGTTCCAGATGTTCCACGCCTCGGCCTGCAGGACGTTCAGGTCGAGCAGCATCGTCTTGGACAGGTTGAGCGCGTTGCTGATGTGCTGCGGCTGGTACCCGGCGTCGCCGGCCGTGCCGAACTCCGACATCCACAGCTTCGCCGGCAGCGCGCGTACGGCGTCGCGCAGGCCGGTACGTTCCTGGTTCCAGTACGAGTGCGTGTTCACCTGGCCGAGCAGCCGGGCCTCGTCACCGTAACTGGTGACCGAGTCGAGCCCGGCGCTCGCACCCGGCTCCTCGGGCATCGCGAGCCGGGTGTGGGCCGACAGCCCCTTGGCGTCCATCTTCCTGCGCATCGCGTCCAGCACCTGGGCCTGCATCGGCAACGAGAAGTGGCAACCCTCCTGCGTGCCGTTCGCCACCCACCAGTCAGCGATCGGCTCGTTGATCGGTGACAGCGAGCCGAACCTCGTTCCCCACCTGCGCGCGAACAGCACGGCGACGTCGGTGACATAGTCGGCGAAGTCGTCGACGTGTTCCGGCAGCAGGTTGTCGCCGCTGTCGGCCGCGCCACTCACGCAGCCGCTCCGCGTCCACCAGTAGTGCGGGCTGCAGACGAACGCCTCGGTGCGTGTCGCCTCGCGCGCCAGCGCCTGCGCGAGCACCCAGCGCTGGCCGGCGTCCCGGGTGTAGTCCCACGTGCCCGGCTGCTCGGGCCAGAACGACGGGATGCTCGCACCCAGCCGCATGTGGTTGTGCGCCGGGTTCTCGGTGGCGCCGATGTTGTACCGCGCGATGTCGATGCCGAGACCGTCGGAGCCGAACAGCAGGTCGACGATCTGCGTGCGCTTCTCGACGTCCTGCCAGCCGCCGATCACGTTGGCGCCCCAGGACAGCGCGGTGCCCCAGCCCTCCATCGTCTGGTACCGCGTGCCGGGATCGACGGCGATGGGCGCGTCGGCCGCGCCCGCCCGGCGCGGCCCCGCCGCGAC
>JAFMQP010000201.1 GCA_017354575.1 Acidothermales bacterium
CGAGGTGGTGCCGTTGCCGGGTCACGCGTCCGGACCGGTGGTGGGCGGCATCATGTCGTGACGGTTCCGGCTCGGTCGGTGGCCAGGTCGCGCTGGTACCAGCTGCCCGGCTTGCCGCCGAGGTGGTCCGGGTCGGCCGGGCCCACGGGGACGAAGCCGGCCTTGGTCAGCACCCGCTGGGACGCGACGTTCCGGTGGGCGGTGGCCGCCCTGAGCGTGCGCAGGCCGTGCCGCGTAGCTGCCAGCCGGCAGAGCTCGCGGACGGTCGCGGTGGCGACGCCGCGTCCGGCGACGTGCTGTGCGACCCGGTAGCCGACCTCCGCGGTGGCGTTCCCGGTGAAGATCAGGTTGAACCGGCCCAGGACCTCGCCGTCCTCGGCGACGAGCACGTAGTAGGCGCCGGCTCCGGCGTCCTGCTCGGTGAGCAAGGCGTCGTGCCTGTCGGTGAACCGGTCGAAGTAGTCGTCGCCGCGGTCTGAGATGAACGTGGCGAAGTAGGCGCGGTTCGCCAGCTCGAACGCGAGGATCGCCTGGGCGTGGTCGGCACGCAACCGCTGCAGCTCGGGCATCGCCGCACTCTAGCCGTCAGCCGTGAATCAGCCGTTCGGCCCGGCCCGTCTCCTCCGGCGACACGTCACCGGGCCGGCTCTCCCGGAGCCGCCACGGTGTGGTGAATCCGGCCGGGAATCGCCATCGTCCGGCCAGGGCCCGTTCGATGCGCCGCCGTACCTCCCGCTCCACCCCCGGCTCGGCCGCGAAGAGAACCCTGACGCGCAACTCGCCACCGGACCGGTCGGCGTGCACGTGATGAGGCGACAGGGGACAGGGCGGCTCGTGTTCCCAGTGCCCGCACAACGCCACCGTGACGGCTGCGCCGGGAGTCCGCTCGTCGGCTTCCTGTTCCATGACGAGGATCGCCTCGTGGGCGAATGCCTGCCGCATGAGCTCAGTATCTGCCGAACCGGCCCCGCCGCAAACCGGACCGGTCGCGGCGGGGCCGGTATCGCTCAACGGTCAGGAGGCGGTGTCGCCGTTCGGCGGGGTGACGGCGACCGTCTCGTCCTTCGGGTCGGCGGCGCCGCGGTGCTGCACGTCGACGGAGAGCACCGCGGCGCTCTTGTCGAAGTAGATGCCGGTCGGTTCCGGGTTGCATTCCTTCAGGCTGGCGAACCGCCCGACGGCGACCGCCGGCTGGTGGGGGAGGCCGGTCGGCGGGACGGCGACCCAGATGTCGTCGCCACGCCCGTCCGCGGTCGGGTCCGGCTTGTCTTCGGTGATGTACAGGTTGCCGCGGTGGTCGAGGGCGAGGTTGTCCGGCCACTCGAACTGCGCGTCGGTGTTGAGACCGCGCCGGACGTAGTCGTAGACGAACGCGGTGTCGTGGGTGCTGTCGCCCGCGGCCTCGCGGAGGTCGATGGCGATGACCCGGTTGTCCGTCGACGGGTCCGTGACCGCCACGTACACGGTGTCGGCGCCGGTACCCGTGCCGTTGTTGCCGGTACTCGTGGTGATCTCGACGTCCTCCGGCCGGTTGTAGCCGGTGGCGCCGGCGGCCGTGGCGGCTGCGGTCGCGTCGACCTGGACGCTCGCGCGGTCCAGCGGCGTCCACACGGCGCCGCCGACGCGGTCGCCGTCGGGCTGGGTGACCTTCAACGCCGACAGCTGGCCGGACGAGAGGTCGCCGCGGGTGTCCGGGGTGAAGCGGAAGACGAAGCCCGGGTTGGACTCGCTGATCGAGTACAGCTGGCCGAGCGGGTCGAAGCGCATGCCCTCGTGCGACTTGGAGCCGATCGCCGGCCGCGGGACGATGCCGTCGCCGCCGCCCCGTGTCGTGTCGAGCCGGCTCGGGTCGCTGGGATCGACGAAGAGCTCGTACACGAGGCCCGCCCGAGCCTGCGGGACCTCCGGGTCCGGAGCGGCCGACGGGCCGGTCTCCTCGGAGGCGAGCAGGGTGCCCCACGGCGTCCACACGATGCCGTCGAAGCGTTCCCAGTCGGCTCGCTGGGCGAGCACCTTGGTCTCGCCGGTCTTCAGGTCCGTCACGCTCACCGCGCCGTTGCTGTTGGTCTCGTGCGTGCGATAGAGGTAGCGGCCGGCCTCCCTGCCGGTCTCGTTCTGGGTGTTCATGTCGGGCACGTCAGGGTAGGACGGCTCGCTGGCGACGACCTGCTGGCGGTAGCCCGTCGGGAGGATGAACGGCTCCGCGGCCGTTGCCGGGCTCGACGCCACACACGTGTTCTCGTTGGGCTGGGGCGTGAACTGGAACCGTCCGGCCGGCTGGTCGCCGGCGAACGCGGGGGTCGCACCGAGCGCGGTCACAATGAGGGCAACCGGCAGCGCGAGCATGCATCGGTTCTTCACCTGGGGCCTCCAACGGTGATCGGTCGCGCCTTGTGGCGCAGCAGCCACCCTGCCCCGGCGCGGTGGCGTCGATCTACGCGCAGGCAAACGGACCGTAAACTGCCTCTTTACCTTCGGGCCGGCCTTCACTGCCACCCGCGACGCCGGAACCGGCTGGTCCGCGGCCACGCAGGTGAGCCACCAAGGCAACAACACCTGGCCGGCACTGCACCAGGGCGTCGTGTTCACCTGCGACCGCGGTGCCATGCGTACGTCGAGCCGGTCTAGTCTCCCGACTGAGAGAAAGGCATGGCGCCATGCGGAAACTGGTCTACGGCATGAACCTGACACTGGACGGCTACGTCGCCGCGCCTGGCGACGACCTCGGCTGGAGCGGGCCGAGCGACGAGCTGTTTCGGTGGTGGCTCGACGAGGAGCGGGCCATCGGCCTGTTTCTGTACGGGCGCAAGCTGTGGGAGACCATGAGCGGCTACTGGTCGACCGGCGACCAGCAGCCTGGCGCCACCCCGGCACAGATCGAGTTCGCCCGGAACTGGCGCGACACGCCGAAGGTGGTCTTCTCCTCGACGATCGAGAAGGTCGACTGGAACACCCGCCTGGTCACCGGCGACGCGATCGCCGAGATCACCCGGCTCAAGGCCGACGACGGCGCGCCGATGCGGGTCGGTGGTGCAGCGCTCGCTGGGGCGACCATGCGGGCCGGGCTGATCGACGAGTACGAGATCGTGACCCATCCGGTCCTGGTGGGCGGCGGCACACCGTTCTTCACCGCGCTGGACAACTGGGTGAACCTCGACTTGGTGGAGACGCGGACGTTTCCCGGCGGCGTGGTCCTGACCAGGTACGAGACGAGACGCTGACCGCGACAAGAGCGGGGCTCGCCGTTCCTCCATGCGACCGACGAGCGTCGACATGTCCTATGCCGGGTGATGTGCGACGTGTGCGCGGCAGTCGACGCGCGACAGGGGGCCGGCTTGGGCAGCCTGAGCCGTGACGTTCCTGCACGGTCAGATCGAGCAAGCGCTCGACCACGGACCTTCGGCTCACCCACGGTCTGGGCAACGCAGCATCCCATCCGGGCCCGTTTCGCGTCTTGGGCGGGCGGCTTGCCGGAGGTAGGCGGGGTATCCGTCCGCGAACTCGTTCAGCTTGTCGCGGTCGGGGTCGGTGAGTGCGGTCAGCTGGTAGGTGACCTCGACCTCGCTGTGGTGCTTGGCGGGGCTGATGGTGACGGTGACGGTGCCCGCCTGGTGGCCGGGGGTTACGCGGGCGTAGCTGATGCGGCTGCCAGGTTGCCGGTCGGTGACGACCCAGATCGTCTGCTGGTCGTGGGTGCTGGTTTCGAAGACGGTGCCGGGCTCGGTGTCGTCGGGGGCGGGAGCCGGGAAGTAGGGGTGCCAGCCGGGCACCCAGTCCCGTTCGCCGCGCGGGGCGGAACGGCGATCTGGATGCGGCCGGTGAGTCGCCGGTGAGTGTCGGTCATGGCTGTTCCTTCAGCTTGTGCGCGTCCGCGGCGGTCAGGGTCAGGCCGTAGACCGCCTTGAGCTGGTCGATCTGGCACGACCAGGGGATCTGTTGCTCGGACGACCTCGGGGACCGACCTCCTTTCAACAATGCCCATGAACACCTCCTGGAAGCCGTTGTCCATGATCAGGTGGATGTCCAGGCCCCGGCGGGTCGACTGGCCCAGCAGGCTACAGGAACGAGATGAAGGTGGCGGTGCCATCACCCATCTCGCCGAGTACCAGCAGTAATCGGCAACCCGGGCCAGGTACCAGTCAGGAACTTGTGAGGGCTGCGCAAGTTTGGTTTTCGAGCCTGCGTCGCCGCGCCAGGTGGAGGCAGGCGTTCTGCTGGACCCATGCCGTCGAAGACGGCTGCGCAGTAGCTGGGTATGGCCCGCCGGCGGTCTGTGTGAGTGCTGCACGGTGCCGGTTGAGTGCACGGCGGACCTGGAGCCCGGCACTGCGGCCAGCGGCAACCACCTGATCGGCTCGCTGACGCGAAGCCGAGGATTGGCGGACTCGCTCAAGGCCGCCGGCCTGCCCCAGGGCTTCCACTTCCACGATCTGCGTCGCACCGGCAACCACCTCGCCGCGCAGTCCGGCGCGAACCTGAAAGGAGGTGATGCGGCGGATGGGCCATGCCAACGTCCGCGTCGCGATGAGCTACCGGCGCGCCACCGACGAGCGGCACCGGGGAAACCGGGGCGTCCCGTCGACGCCAATCGCCCGCTAATCGCCCAGACGGTGTTTTGATGACGAAGGCCCGGTCCCCGGTTGTGGGGTTTCGGGCCTGTGACCTGCAAGAACGTGCTTGCGGTCCTGACGGGATTTGAACCCGCGACCTCCACCTTGACAGGGTGGCGAGCACTCCTAGCTGCTCCACAGGACCTTGTTCAGTTGGCGCCCGGCCACGCATGCGCTACGGCCGAGAGACAACCAAGCCGGGCGAAACGACGCCGCCGCGACCATCGTCCTCCTGCCGCAGCGGCCAGCGCAACTCTACAACACCGCGCCCCGGATCGGCGATCGGCGCCTGCACCGACGACGGCGGCGTGGCCGCGCTCCGACCGGCGGGCTAGGCCTCGACCCTCATCGCGACCGCGCGCGCCGGGGCGCCGTCGGCGTGCTCCAGCGCGATCGGCAGGACCGACACGAGGGGTGACGGGAAGTCCACTGCGGCCAGGCCGCGCAGGTTCTCCACGATCACGCCGCCGGCGGACGCGATCAGGTGGTGCACCGGGTCGCCGACGCCGGCGTGGTTGTCGTCCGGCGTCTCGTCCGGGCTGGTCGCGTCGATGCCGATCACCCGGACGCCGAGATCCAACACACGCCGGCAGGCGGACGCGTCCAGGTAGGGGTGGCCGAAGTAGTGGTCGGTGCCGAAGTGCCGCGACCAGCCCGTGTGCAGCAGCAGGATCACACCGGGACGCAACGCGTCGGCGTACGGCGCGAGCGCGGGCCAGCCGATCGGCTCCCGCTCTCTTGCGGCGCCGCGGACGTCTGCCACGACGCCCGGCCCGACGAACGTCGACAGCGGTACCTCGTCGATCGTCGGCGCGTCCTGCTCGACGTGGTACGGCGCGTCGACGTGCGTGCCCGTCTGCGAACCCATCTCGACGTGCAGCAGGTTGAAGCCGTGCTCGGCGATGGTCGAGTGGACGGTCAGCCGTGCGTGCGGGTCGCCCGGGTACACCTGGGTGTCGGGGCCGACCGGCACGGACAGGTCCACGACGCGCGTCACCTGCATCCGATCCTCCCCGTCGACAGAAGGCATGCCACGAACGCGCGTCGACGTTACCCGCACGCCGTAGGGTGCGAGACATGGCACACAGCGAGACGGAGACGCTCGAGCTCGCCGGGCGTGAGGTGACGATCACCAACCCCGGCAAGGTCGTCTTCCCGTCCATCGGGTGCACGAAGCTCGACCTGGTGCGGTACTACCTCGCGGTCGGCGAAGGCGCGCTGCGTGGCGTCGCCGGGCGGCCGATGATCCTGAAGCGGTTCGTGAAGGGCATCGACGAGGAGGCGTTCTTCCAGAAGCGCGCGCCGTCGAAGCGACCGGGCTGGATCGAGACCGTCGAGCTGAGGTACGCGTCCGGGCGCAGCGCCGACGAGATCGTCGTGCGTGACCTCGCGGCGCTGGCGTACGTCGTGAACCTGGGGTGCATCGACCTCAACCCGCATCCCGTGCGGGTGGAGGACCTCGACCGGCCGGACGAGCTGCGCATCGACCTCGACCCGGTGCCCGGCGTGGAATGGCGGCAGATCCTCGACGTCGCGCTCGTGGTGCGTGACGTGCTCGCCGACCACGGGCTCACCGGGTGGCCGAAGACATCGGGCTCGCGCGGGTTCCACATCTACGCGCGGATCACGCCGGGGTGGCCGTTCCGGCAGGTGCGGCTCGCGGCCGAGACGGTCGCGCGGGAGGTGGAGAACCGCGCGCCGGAGCTGGCGACGAGCAGGTGGTGGAAGGAGGAGCGACAGGGTGTCTTCGTCGACTTCAACCAGAATGCCAAGGACCGCACGATCGCCTCGGCGTACTCGGTACGCCCGAAGCCGGACGCCCGCGTGTCGACACCGCTCACCTGGGACGAAGTGCCGTCCTGCCGGCCGGAGGCGTTCACGCTGCCGACCCTGCTCGAGCGGTACGCGGAGATCGGTGACCCGTGGGAGGGTATCGAGGACGACGCCGGATCGCTGGAACCGTTGCTGGCACTGGCCGAACGCCTCGGCCCGGCGGAGAAGCCGCCAAAGGGCACCGGTCGCCGCCAGTCGACGATGCCGCTGATCGAGATCGCGCGCGCGAAGACCAAGCCAGAGGCGATGGCGGGCCTGGAACGTTGGAAGCAGAGGCATCCGGACGTCGCCGCTCGTCTCGAACCAGCGGACGTCCTCGTCGACGGCATGCGCGGACGCAGCTCGGTCTGGTACCGCATCCGCGTCAACCTGCAGCACGTCCCCGAGTCCGAGCGCCCGCAACAGGAACCGCTCGAGGTCGACTACGACCCCTGGCGCGGCTTCGATCCCGCCACCTTGCGCAATCCCTGACCCCGTCCCCCGCCGGCTACAGCAGGGCGCCGGTCAGCGTGACGCCGCCGTCGACGACGAGGGTCTCGCCGGTGATCCAGGCGGCGGCGTCGGAGAGCAGGAACGCGACCGCGCCCGCGACGTCCTCGGGGACGCCGAGCCGTCGCATCGGGTACGCCGCGGCGACCTCGTCCTCCCGGCCCTCGTACAGCGAGGTCGCGAACCGCGTCTTCACGATCGCCGGCGCGACGGCGTTGACGCGCACCGTCGGCGCCAGCTCGGCGGCCAGCTCCTTGGTGACGTGCAGGAGCGCC
>JAFMQP010000202.1 GCA_017354575.1 Acidothermales bacterium
CGCCGTGACGGCCGCGAGCCGCGTGCGCAGGTCGGCGGACGCCAGCGCCTCGCAGCAGCCCGCGTAGCCCTCGGCGTCCATCCCGGCCAGCGCGTCGCGGTGCTCGGTGACGAGCTCCGGTTTGCGCGCGGTCGTGGCGGGCGCGAACCAGCGCGCCACGATGCCCTCGGCGAGCGGCGCGAGGCCCCGCGTGCGCACAGCCGCGGCGCGGTCGTGCCAGGCGTCCGCCGTGCCGACCCGTGCCGCGGTGTTCAGCAGGGCGAGCCGGTCGACGCGCTCGGGCACCTCGGATGCCAGCCAGGTGCCGACGAGGCCGCCGATCGAGACGCCTGCGTAGCCGAAGCGCCCGACGCCCAGCTCGTCAAGCAGTTCCAGCACCGACCGCCCGAGCCGGTCGACGGTGCAGGGACCGGGAGGCGCGGGCGTGCCGGTGTGGCCCGGCAGCTCGTACCGGACGACCCGATGCGTCCGGGCGAGGACGCCGAGCTGCGCCTGCCACAGCCGGCTGGTCGTACCCAGCGAAGGCGCGAGCACGAGCGCCGGCGCGTCCTCCGGCCCCCGCACGTCCGCGAGGGTGACGAGCCCGGTCATGGCCGGCTCCGCAAACGAGTCCCGCGTCCCGGAGCCGCGACGGCGGCGGTGTCGAGGCGTCGCGGACTCATCCGCGCGGCCCTTCCCCGCGGGCGGCGTGGGCGGCGAGGGCGCGGGACACGAACTCGTCGGCGGCGCCGAGGTACGCCGCCGGGTCGAGCGCCGCGTCCAGGTCGGCCTCGCTCAGCGACTCCGTGACCGCGTCGTCGGCCAGCAGCACCTCGCGCAGCGGCGTACCGGTGTCGCGGACCTGCCGGGCGGCGCGTCGCACCAGCTCGTTCGCCCGCTGCCGGCCGAGCCGGTCGGCCAGCCGGGACGCCACCGCCTCGGCGAGCACGAGACCGTCCGTGAGGTCGAGGTTCGCGCGCATCCGCTCGACGTCCACGTCCAACGCCGCGAGCGCGTCCCCCGTGCCACCGGCCGCCCCGCCCGCGAGGTGGAGCAGCTCGCGCAGCGGCTCCCACTCCGCCTGCCACTGCCCGGCAGCGCGCTCGTGCGGCTGGCCCATGCAGGCGAGCAGCGTGCCGACGAGCCCGGGCACGCGGGCGACGGCCGCCCGCACCCGGATCGCCTCCGCCGGGTTCCGCTTGTGCGGCAGCGTCGACGACCCACCGGCGCCGCCGCCGAACCCCACCTCGCCGACCTCGGTCTGCGCGAGCGCCACCACGTCGGTGGCCGCCTTCCCCAGGGCGCCGCACGCGGCACCCAGCGCGCACGCGTACGCGACGAGCGGACGGCGGTCGGTGTGCCAGGGCAGCGCCGGCTCGGCCAGGTGCAGCTCGTCCGCCAACGCCGCCGACACCTCGACGCCGTGCCCGCCGTACGACGCGAGTGTCCCCGCGGCACCGCCGAACTGCAGCGGCAGCGCGTCAGCGGCACGGAGCAACTCGTCCGTGGCCACGCCGACCGACTGCAGCCAGCCCGCGGCCTTGAGCCCGAACGTGGTCGGCAGCGCCTGCTGCGCCAGCGTCCGGCCGGGCAGCACCGTCGCGCGGTGCGCGTCGGCGAGCGCGGCGAGCGCGTCGGTGACGCCGGCCAGCCGTGCGGCGAGGGGGACGAGCGACCTCCGGCACACCAGCACGAGCGCGGTGTCGAGGACGTCCTGGCTCGTCGCGCCGTTGTGCACGTACCCGCGTGCCTCGCCGGGTACGCGCGAGCGCAGCGCGCGCACCAGTGCCGGCACCGGGTTCGCGGGCGGCACGGCGTCGGTGCCGAGCTCGACGATGTCGTACGCCTCGACCCGGCAGGCGGCGTCGACGTCCGTCGCGATCCGCGACACGTCACCGGCGACGAGGCCCGCCCTCGCCTGCGCCCGGACGAGCGCGAGCTCGACGTCGAGCATCGCCTGCAGCAGGGCCGTGTCCGACAGCTCGGCGTCGACGTCCGCGGCCCCGGAAAGCGGACCGAGCAGGCCGCCGAAGGGTGCAGGATCAGACGAGGAAGAAGACGGTCTCATGGTCTCCCTGCAACCGGATGTCGAAACGCACGCCGTCGGCGTCGGGTACCGCGACGAGCGTCTCACGCCGGTCGGGCGGCAGCGCGGCGAGGACGGGGTCGTGCGCGTTGTCGTCGGCCTCGTCGGGGAAGTACGCGCGGGTGACGAGATGGTGCAGCAGACCGCGCGCGAACACCGCGACGTCGAGGTGCGGCGCCTGCCAGCCGTTCTCCGCGGGCACGCGACCTGGCTTCACCGTGACGAACGCGTAGTGACCGGCCTCGTCGGTCGGGCAGCGACCGAAGCCGCGGAATCCCTGCACCCGCGCGGGAATCGCGCCACGCGGGTCGTCGGGATGCTCGAACCGGCCGTCCGGGTCGGCCTGCCAGATCTCCACCAGCGCGTCGCTCACCGGCGTGCCCGCGCCGTCGACAACGGTGCCGTGCACCCGGATCGCACCCGGCGTCCCCTCGGGCACGACGTACGGCGCGTCGTCGTACGGCAGCCCGATGTGCAGGAACGGCCCGGCGGTCTGGCCCGGGGTGACACCGAGGGAGTCGGTGGGGCCGTCAGTCGTCATCGTCGTCCTCCTCGAACGGCGTCGCCGCACGGCCGCGCAGCACGATGTCGAACTCGAACGCGAGCGCCCAGTGCGGTTGCGTCCGCTCGTGCACGTAGCGCGAGATCATCCGTTGCCGCGCCGCGGGGTCCGGCACCGAGTTGAAGATCGGGTCCTGGCCGAACAAGGGGTCGTCGGGGAAGTACATCTGCGTCACGAGCCGCTGCGTGAACGACCGGCCGAAAAGCGAGAAGTGGATGTGCGCGGGACGCCAGGCGTTGTCGTGGTTGTGCCACGGGTACGCGCCCGGTTTGATCGTGACGAACCGGTAGCGGCCGTCGCCGTCGGTCAGGGTTCGTCCCGCGCCGGTGAAGTTCGGGTCGAGCGGCGCCGGCCAGTTGTCCACGACGTGCCGGTAGCGGCCGGCCGCGTTCGCCTGCCACACCTCCACCAGCGCGCCCGGCACCGGCCGCCCGTCCTCCTCGAGCACCCGCCCCGAGACGACGATCCGCTGGCCAAGCGGCTCACCCGGGTGGTGCGCGGTGAGGTCGTCGTCCAGCTCCCCCACGCGGTCCGACCCGAACACCGGCCCGGTCAGCTCGGTGAGCCGTTGCGGCAGCACCTCCAGCGGCCGCGACGGAGCACGCAGCCGGGTCGAGTGGTAGTCGGGGTAGTCGTACGGCGGGTGCACGCCCGTCGGCACCCGGTACCGCACCACCGAAAGCCGCTGACCTGTCATGCTCTGGGGCCTCCTCTTCCGCCGACCGTCGCCTCCAGCCGCCGCAGGACGCCGAGCTCGGCAGCCGTCGGCGGCTCGGCCACCCCGACGTCCGCCGCGACGCGCAGCGGCCAGCCGGTGGCGTCCCGCGCCTGCTCGACGCTGACGCCGGGATGCAGTCTCGTCAAGGTCAGCTCGCAGTCCGCCGGGTCCGGTTCGAGGACGCCGAGGTCGGTGATGACCCGGCGCGGGCCGGCACCGGTGAGGCCGAGCCGCTCCCGGTCTCCCGCACCGCGGCCGAACCCGACCGACGTCACGAAGTCCACCTCGGGGACGAGGGTGCGCGTGCTCTGCCGGACGACGACGACGACCTCCCTGCAGGACGCCGCGATCTCGGGTGCGCCGCCGGCCCCGGGGAGCCGGACCTTGGGCTCCCGGTAGTCGCCGATCACCGTGGTGTTGATGTTGCCGAACCGGTCGATCTGCGCGGCACCGAGGAAGCCGACGTCGATGCGGCCCGGCTGGAGCCAGTAGTTGAAGACCTCCGGGACACTCACGACGGTGTCCGCGGTCTCGGCCAGGATGCCGTCGCCGATGGAAAGCGGCAGGTGCGGCGGCTTCGCGCCGAGCGTGCCCGACTCGTACACGAGCACGAGATCCGGTGCGTGCGTCGCCTTCGCGAGGTTCGCGGCGGTGCTCGGGAGGCCGATGCCGACGAAGCACAGCGCGCGGTCCGGCAGCGCCCGCGCGGCGACCACGGTCATCATCTCGTCGGTGGTCCAGGACACCTCGCTCACGCCCGCACCTCGCCCGTGTAGACCTGCTCGTCCAGCCAGCGGGCGAACGCCGCGCGGTCCCTGCTGATCGCGTCCCACGCCTGGTAGTAACCGTTGTCCCGCTTGGAGAACCCCTGCGTGTACGACGGGTGCGCGCCGCCCGGCACCACCGCGACCGCGTCGACCACCCACGTCGGCAGCACGACGGCGCCGGGCTGCGGCGGCAGCTCGTCGACGAGCTCCTCGACGGTGACGAGCGAGCGCCGCGCGGCCAGCACGGCCTCCTTCTGCACGCCGGTGATGCCCCACAGCTGCACGTTGCCGGCCCGGTCGGCGCGTTGCGCGTGCACGACGGTGACGTCCGGGCACAGTGCCGGCACGGCGCTCAGCTGCTCACCGGTGAACGGACAGGTGACCGTGGCCACGCCAGGGCTGTGCCCGGCGAGCGAGGTGCCCGAGTAGCCGCGCAGCACGGCGAACGGAACGCCTGACGCACCGGCGACGTACCGGTTCGCCATGCCCGCGTGGCTGTGCTCCTCGAGCTCGAGCGGCACCGGCCAGCCGTTCTCGACGGCGTCGCGGAACCGGTGCAGCGAACCGACTCCCGGGTTCCCGCCCCACGAGAAGACGAGCTTGCGGACGCAGCCGGCGCCGATGAGCTGGTCGTAGATCAGGTCGGGTGTCATCCGGGCGGCGGTCAGGTCGTGCCGCCGCTGCCTGATCACCTCGTGCGCGGCGGCGAACGGGATCAGGTGTGTGAACCCCTCCATCGCCAGCACGTCGCCGTCTCTCACGAGCTCGGCGACGGCGTCGGGCAACGTGGTGATCCGAGCCATCGCGTCCCCGGCTCCCGTCAGCTCGACACGTTCGGTCAGCGCACGAACGTCCTCATCTCGATCATTCAACATATGACCGAGTGCTCGCAACGTGAACCGCGCGAAACCGACGGCGTGACCGGTTCCGCCGCGTCCTCGCTACGATGAGGCGGGAGGTCGGTGCATGGCGGCGGACGAGGCGTGAGAGGGTCCTGGGCCGGCGTCGCGCGTATCGTCCTCGTTGCCGCCAACCTGCGTGCGGCCATCGCCGCGTTGGCTCCCGTGCTTCCGCAGGTGCGTGACGACCTCGGGCTCACCCGCGGTACGGCCGGGCTGCTGACGACGGTGCCGGTGCTCTGCTTCGGCCTGCTCGCGCCGGCGGCGGGCATGCTGGGCAGGCGGTTCGGGTCGGACCGCGTCCTGTTCGCCGGCCTGCTCGCCATCGCCGTGGGCGTCGCGGTCCGCTCGCAGGGAACGGCGTACGCCGCGTTCGCGGGCACCGTGGTACTGGGCCTGGGCATCACCGTCGGCAACGTGGTCGTGCCGCCGGTGGTGAAGCGGGACTTCCCCGCGCACACCGGCGCCGTCACGAGCGCGTACACCGCGTCGCTCACGGGCGGCGCGGCGGTGGCGGCCGCGGCCACCGCGCCGCTCGCGCTGAGCGCAGGGCTCGGCTGGCGGATCGGCCTGCTGGTGTGGGCCTTGCCCGCCCTGGTGGCGGCCGCGGTCTGGCTGCCCCGCAGGCGCGCACTCCCGGCGCCCGAGCTCGTCGAGGAGACGGCGCAGGTACCGCACGGCCGGGTGTGGCGCAGCGGCGTCGCGTGGGCGATCGCGGCGTTCATGGCGACGCAGTCGCTGCTGTTCTACGCGATGACGGCGTGGCTGCCGGCGCTGCTGCAGGACGGCGGCGTCGGCGCGGAACCCGCCGGCATCGCGCTCTCGGAGTTCAGCCTGGTCGGCATCGCCGGCTCGCTCGCCGTGCCCTTCGTGGGACGGCGGGTCCCGCATCGGGTGCTCGGCGTCGCCGTGGCGGGACTGTGGTGCGTGAGCCTGGTGGGCCTGCTCACGGCCAGGGGCGCGTACCCGGTGTGGACGACGGTGTCCGGTCTCGCGCAGGGCGCGGGCATCGCGTTGGCGCTGACGTTCGTGGTCGACCGAGCCGGCAGCGCGCGGACGGCGCACAGCCTGTCCGGCATGGTGCAGGGCGTCGGCTACGTCTTCGCCGCCACGGGCCCTTTCGTCCTCGGCTCGTTGCGGGACGCCGCCGGCTCCTGGTCGGCCCCGCTGTGGGCCCTGCTCGCCGTGACGCTCTGCCTGTCCGTGTTCGCGGTGCTGACCGGCCGCCCTCCGGAACGGGCGAGGCGGTAGCGGCGCTCGCCGTTGGGATCACTGCAACGGCACATTGACGCCGTCCGAGTCGCGCGTTCCCCTCGGAGGAGACGGCGAGACACGCCCCCGACGAGGAGAAGCATGACGGACACGAAGGCGGGACTGCGCGAACGGCTGGACGACGGTGCCGTCGTCTGTGCCGAGGGATACCTGTTCGAGTGCGAGCGGCGCGGCTACGTACAGGCCGGCGCGTTCGTGCCGGAGGTGGTACTCGAGCACCCCGAGATCGTCGAGTCGCTGCACCGCGAGTTCGTCCATGCCGGCTCCGACGTCGTCGAGGCGTTCACGTACTACGGGCACCGCGAGAAGCTCCGGATCGTCGGCAAGGAGGACATCCTCGAGCCGCTCAACCGCAACGCGCTGCGTATTGCTCGCAAAGTCGCGGACGAGACGGGCACACTGCTCGCCGGGAACCTCTGCAACACCAACGTGTGGGCCGACGACACCGCTCGGCAGGGCGTCCGCGGCATCTTCGCCGAACAGGTCGGCTGGGCCGTCGACGAGGGCGCAGAGCTGCTCATCGGCGAGACGTTCAGCTACCTCGAGGAGGCGCTGCTCTGCGTGGACGTGATGCGCGAGTCGGGGCTGCCCACCGTGGTCACGCTGGTCTTCCACCAGGAGGACGTCACACGCGACGGCTACCCGGTCGCGGCGGCGTTCCGTGCACTCGAACAGGCGGGCGCGGACGTCGTCGGCGTCAACTGCGGACGGGGACCGGCGACGACGCTGCCGCTGCTGCGCACCATCCGCGACGCCGTCTCGTGCGACGTCGCCGCACTGCCCGTGCCGTACCGGACGACCCCGGAGCAGCCGACGATGCAGTCCCTCCGCGACCCCGCCGCACCCGAAGCCCAGCCGTTCCCAACCGCTCTCGACC
>JAFMQP010000027.1 GCA_017354575.1 Acidothermales bacterium
GCAGGTCCGCGAACACCAGCCACTCGTGCGTCGGCAGGTACGGGTGGATCACCGCGATCTGCGGGACGACGTCGAGGATCTGGCTGACGAGCGGCACCGCGATCGTCGCGGCCATCGCGCCGAGCGGCGCCTCGGTGAGCGTCGAGGCGAACACGCCGATCGCGCCGATGCCGGTGAGGCTGGCCGCGACGTACGCCGCCACCAGGAACCCGCGCCACAGCCCCGCCGCGTACGACACCGTGCTGCCGGTGAGCAGCGGCATGCCGCCCGTCGGGAACAGGATGGCGCCGACGAGCACGCCGACCACGTAGACGACGAACGCCGACGCCAGACAGAACGCGAGCAACGCCACCAGCTTCGCGGCGAGCAGCCGTACGCGGCCGGCGGGCGCGACGAGCAGGTACCGCAGCGTGCCCAGGTGCGCCTCGCCGGCGAAGCTGTCGCCCGCGACGACGGCCACGCCTACAGGCAGGAAGAGCGGCAGCAGGAAGAACAGCGCGACCAGCACGAGGAACGTCCCGTTCTGCGCCACGAACGCGATGAAGTTCGGCCCACCCGACGCGGTCGTTATCTTGATGACCACGCCGAGCAGGATCGGCACGGCGCCGTAGCCGCCCAGGAGCGCCAGCGTACGCAGCCGGCGGAACGTCAGCCGCAGCTCGGCGAGGAACAGACCGCCAGGGTGCGGACGCAGCGCGGCGGGCGCGACCGCCGTGGCCTCACTCGCGGACATCGAAGCCCTCCCCCGTGAGCTCGACGAACGAGTCCTCAAGCGACGAACGCACCCGGGTGAACTCCTGCACCCGCACGCCTGCGCGCACGAGCGCCGCGCAGACGTCCTCGGCGGCGGCGTCACCCGGGTCGACGTGCAGGCCGTCCGGGTCGCGGTGCACCTCGACCAGGCCCAGCTCCGCCGCCGTCTTCACCGCGAGGTCGACGTCCGGCGTCCGCACCGCGAGCGTCTCGCCGCTGCGGGCGCGCAGGTCGTCGATCGTGCCCTGCAGGACCAGCTGCCCGTGGTTGAGGACGGCGACGTGGCTGCACACCTGCTCCACCTCGGCCAGCAGGTGCGAGGACAGCATGACGGTAGTGCCCTCGGTCGCCAGTTCCCTGATGAGCGACCGGATCTCCCGCGTGCCCTGCGGGTCGAGCCCGTTCGTCGGCTCGTCGAGGACGAGCAGCCGGCGCGGCTGCAGCAGCGCGCCCGCGAGGCACAGCCGCTGCCGCATGCCGAGCGAGTACGCGCGGTACCTCTTGCGGCCGGACGCCCCGAGCCCGACCCGGTCGAGCGCGGCGCCGATCCGTTGCCTGCGCGTGGCCGGGTCGGCCGTCGGGTCAGCGGCGTCCATCCGGGCGAGGATGTCGCGGCCGGGCAGCCAGGGGTAGCCCGCGGGCCCCTCGATCAGCGCGCCGACGTGCGGGAGCACGGCGGCGGTGTGCTTCGGCATGGGCAGGCCGAGCAGGTGGATCTCCCCGGCCGTCGGCGCGGCCAGGCCGAGCAGCATCCGGATCGTCGTCGTCTTGCCCGAGCCGTTGGGGCCGAGGAAGCCGAACACGCTGCCGGCAGGGACGTCGAGGGCGAGGTCGCGGACGGCGTACTGCCCGCCGCGGAACCGCTTGGTCAGCCCCCGTGTGACGACCGCGTGCCCGTCGACCCGGGCGTCGTGCTCCTCGGCGACCTCGTCCGCGATCCCCACGGAGTCGTCCATGATCATGAAGACGTCGGGCTGCTGTGCCGACCCGGGACCTTCATGATCATGGAAGGTACTCTCCGACTCAGCCCTTGGCCGCGGCGGCCTCGACGGCCTGCGGCGTGACGGCGCCCACGTATGCGCGGCCGTCGTCCAGCACGAGCGCGGTCAGCAGCCGCGACCGGATCAGCGTGCCGCTGCCGAACGTCCCGCTCACCCGCGTGCCGGCGGACTTGAGCTGGTTGAGGTACGCGCCCGCCTGGCCCTTCGCGCCGGACACGTTGCCCAGCTTGACGACGCGGATCCACGAGAACTGCTCACCGGACGGGGTGCCCCTGTGCATGCTCGGCTTCTCGCGGGGGCGCATCGTGCGGCCCTTCTCGGCCTTCTGCTGCACGACCTTCGTCCCCGCGGGCGGCGTGAACTGGAACGTCGACGCCGCCGGCGCCGCGTACGACAACGACGTGAACTCGGCCTGCACCGCCGGCTTCGCGGAGTCGCGCGGCAGCACCTCGAAGCCGAGCGGCATCCACGTCTTCGCGTCGATCGGCACCTGCACGGAGCCGATGAGCGACTGCGCCGACTCCGGCTTCAGCACGAGCACGTAGGCGTCGCGCCCGGCGACGCTGCCCGCGCGCCCGACGGAGATCGCGGTGTCCTTGCCGACGGCGCCGAGCAGCCGCTTCGCCGCCTGGTCGGGCGTGACCTGCTGCTCGGACGGCTGCCTGCCCGCCTGCGCCGCGGGCAGCACCTTGTGCTCGGCCTTCCTGGCGCCGCTGTCGTAGGTCCAGACGTCCCTGCCGTTGTGCACGATGTCGCGCTCCGTCGTGGACCCCAGCACGGCGAACCGCTGCTTGTCCTGCCCCGACCTCGCCACCCGCAGCGTCCCCGTCCCGGTGAGCAGCTGCGAGAGGTCCGACGAGCGTGCCTGGTCGGGCAGCGCGGGGATGCCGAGGTCGGCGTTGGTGGTGATATCACCGGAGAACGTGTCGACCTTGGACGCCAACGCGTGGCTGAGCAGCGACTGGGCGCTGATCTGCGGCAGGGCCGGGCCGGCGCTCGCGGTCAGCGCCGGCAGCGCCACCGACGCGCCCACGGCGACCGCGGCGACGCCTACCGGAAGGGACCAGCGGAGCCGGGAACGGATAGCCATCAGTGTGCCTCCAGCGTCGAACGTCTCCTCCGACCGTAGTCCGCGCGGGCGCGTCCCGCATACTCCGGAAGGCGTATTTCCCGGTCCCTACTCCGGGGTACACGCAGGTGGGACTGTGGCAGGCTGGCAGCGTGAAGGCACTGGTCAAGCAGGACGCCGCCCCGGGGCTCGTGCTCACCGACGTCCCCGCGCCGGCGGTCGGCGCCGACGACGTGCTGATCCGCGTGCTGCGGACGGGGGTGTGCGGCACCGACCTGCACATCCAGGCGTGGGACGACTGGGCGGCCGAGCACGTCAGGCCGCCGCTCGTCGTGGGCCACGAGTTCGTCGGCGAGATCGTCGAGGTGGGCGGCCAGGTCGTCGACCTCGCGCCCGGCGACGTGGTGAGCGGCGAGGGCCACATCGTCTGCGGCCGGTGCCGCAACTGCATGGCCGGCCAGCGCGTGATGTGCGCGCGGACGCAGGGCCTCGGCGTCGCCCGCGACGGCTGCTTCGCCGAGTACGTCGCACTGCCGGCGGGAAACGTCTGGCGGCACCACGAGGGCGTCGACCTCGACGTCGCCGCGATCTTCGACCCGTTCGGCAACGCCGTGCACACCGCGCTCAAGTTCCCCGTGCTCGGGGAGGACGTGTTCATCACGGGCGCGGGGCCGATCGGCATCATGGCGGCCGCCGTCGCCCGGCACGCGGGTGCGCGGTTCGTGGTCGTCAGCGACGTCAGCGACTACCGTCTCCGGCTCGCCGAGACCGTCGGCGTCACCCTCGCCCTCGACGCTCGCGAGCACACGGCCGCGGACGCGCAGCGGATGCTCGGCATGCGCGAGGGCTTCGACGTCGGCATGGAAATGTCCGGCAAGCCGGTGGCGTTCCGCGACATGCTCGCCAACATGAAGCACGGCGGCGGCATCGCGATGCTCGGCCTGCCCACCGAGCAGTTCGGCGTCGACTGGAGCCGCGTCGTCCTCAACATGCTCACCATCAAGGGCATCTACGGCAGGGAGATGTTCGAGACCTGGTACGAGATGTCGGTGCTGCTGCAGTGCGGCCTCGACATCAGCGGCGTCGTCACGCACCGGCTGCCGTACGAGGAGTACGAGAAGGCGTTCGAGATCTGCCGCAGCGGTCAGTGCGGCAAGGTGATCCTGGAGTGGGCCGATGTTCGACAAGATGCGTGACGACCTGAGCGGACGGCTCGACGACATCCGCGCGCAGGGGCTCTACAAGGCCGAGCGCGTCATCGAAACGCCGCAGTCGGCGCGCGTCGGCGTCGGCGGCACGGAGCTGCTGAACCTCTGCGCTAACAACTACCTCGGCCTCGCCGACCACCCGGACGTGGTCGCGGCGGCACATGCGGCGCTCGACGAGTGGGGCTTCGGCATGGCGTCCGTGCGGTTCATCTGCGGCACGCAACGGATCCACAAGGACCTAGAGGCGCGGATATCCGCCTTCCTCGGCACCGACGACACGATCCTGTACAGCTCGTGCTTCGACGCCAACGGCGGCCTGTTCGAGACGCTGCTGGACGAGAACGACGCGATCATCTCGGACGCGCTGAACCACGCGAGCATCATCGACGGCGTCCGGCTGTGCAAGGCGAAGCGCTACCGGTACGCGAACCGCGACATGGCGGAGCTGGAGCAGCGGCTGAAGGAGTCGCAGGACGCGCGGTACCGGATGATCGCGACCGACGGCGTGTTCTCCATGGACGGCTACCTCGCGCCGCTGCCGGAGATCTGCGACCTCGCCGAGCGGTACGACGCGCTGGTCATGGTGGACGACTCGCACGCGGTCGGCTTCGTCGGCCCGAACGGCGCCGGCACGCCGGACCTGCTCGGCGTCCGCGACCGCGTCGACGTCGTCACGGGCACGCTCGGCAAGGCGCTCGGCGGCGCGAGCGGCGGGTACACCAGCGGACGCGCGGAGATCGTCGAGTACCTGCGGCAGCGCTCGCGTCCGTACCTGTTCTCGAACTCCGTGGCACCGCCCATCGTCGCGGCCGCGAGCAAGGTCTTCGACATGCTCGCCTCCGGCGCCGAGCTGCGCGACCGGTTGCGCGACAACACGGCGTACTTCCGCGAGACGATGACGGCGAAGGGGTTCGGCGTACTGCCCGGCGACCACCCGATCGTCCCGGTGATGACCTATGACGCCGCACTCGCGTCGCGCATGGCCGATCTCCTGCTGGAGCGCGGCATCTACGTGATCGGGTTCTCCTACCCGGTCGTGCCGATGGGGAAGGCGCGGATACGGACCCAGATGTCCGCCGCGCACACCCGTGCCGACCTCGACCGCGCGATCGACGCGTTCGCCGAGGTGCGCGACGAGCTCGGCGACATTCCCACAGGGGGCTGAGATGGCTGACGACGAGAAGCGCCGCTACGACTACGACGTCGTCGTCATCGGGTCCGGCCCGAGCGGCCAGAAGGCGGCGATCGCGGCGGCGAAGCTCGGACGCAGGGTCGGCATCGTCGAGCGCAAGAACATGGTCGGCGGGGTGTGCATCAACACCGGCACGATCCCGTCGAAGTCGTTGCGCGAGGCCGTGCTCTACCTCACCGGGCTGAACCAGCGCGAGGTGTACGGGCAGAGCTACCAGCTCAAGTCCGAGATCGGCATGGGCGACCTGCACACGCGTACGCACTACGTCATCGGCCGCGAGATCGACGTCGTGCGCAGCCAGCTGTCCCGCAACCACGTGCACCTGCTGTCCGGCACGGGGAAGTTCGGCGACCCGCACACGGTGATCGTGACCTCGGAGGACGACTCCGAACGCCACGTCACCGCGGAGAAGATCATCATCGCGGTCGGCACCCGCCCCGCGCGGCCGGAGAGCGTGGCGTTCGACGGTAAGACGATCGTCGACTCCGACCAGATCCTCGCGCTCGACTACATCCCGGCGTCGATGGTGGTCGTCGGCGCCGGCGTCATCGGCATCGAGTACGCGTCGATGTTCGCGGCGCTCGGCACCAAGGTGACGGTGATCGAACGGCACCAGCGGATGCTGCCGTTCTGCGACCTCGAGGTCGTCGAGGCGCTGAAGTACCAGCTGCGCGACCTCGCGGTGACGTTCCGGTTCCGCGAGACCGTCGCGGGCGTGGAGAAGTTCCGCAACGGCACGCTCACCGTCCTGGAGAGCGGCAAGAAGATCCCGTCCGACACCGTGATGTACTCCGCCGGGCGGCAGGGCGTCCTCGACCGGCTGCACCCGGACGAGGCGGGTCTCGAGATCGACGAGCGCGGCCGCGTGAAGGTCGACGAGTTCTACCGCACCCAGGTGCCGCACATCTACGCCGTCGGCGACGTGATCGGCTTCCCGGCACTGGCGGCGACGTCCATGGAGCAGGGCAGGATCGCGGCGTACCACGCCTGCGAGGAGCCGACGCACGACCTGACGCCGCTGCAGCCGATCGGCATCTACACCATCCCGGAGATCTCGTACGTCGGGCAGACCGAGGACGAGCTCACCGAGTCGAGCGTGCCGTTCGAGGTGGGCGTGTCGCGGTACCGCGAGCTGGCGCGCGGCCAGATCATCGGCGACTCGTACGGCATGCTCAAGCTGCTCGTGCACACCGACACCCGCGAGCTGCTCGGCATCCACGTCTTCGGCAGCAACGCCACCGAGCTCGTGCACATCGGGCAGGCGGTGATGGGCTGCGGCGGCACGATCGACTACCTCGTCGACACCGTCTTCAACTACCCGACCCTGGCCGAGTCGTACAAGGTGGCCGCCCTCGACGCGACGAACAAGATGCGCGCCGTCAGCCGCCTCGCCGACTGACCGAGCCCCGACGCGGTAACCCACCGAAGTGCCGCGCCCGTCGCAGGATCTGACGGTGGGCGGCTCTGTCCACAGATTCACCGCGAGCGGGTTCGCGTCGCTCGCGCGGTACTAGCCTGGTACCATCACGATCATGGCGATGAACCTCCGCCTCACGGACGAGCAGGACCGCGCGCTCACCGCGCTCGCCGAGGCCGAGGGCGTGAGCAAGAACGAGGCTGCGGGCCGGGCGATCATGGAACGCGCCGCCCGACTCATGCGTGAGCGGGATGTCGAGCACTTCGCACTCGAGGGTGCCGGAAGGTATCAATCGCTGCTCGACCGGCTGGCGCAGTGACCGCGTTCCTCGTTCTCGAGGACTTACTGATCATTACCAAGGTCCAGGGGTGGGGGCCGGTGCGTGATCACGGATTGCTCGAGTCAGCGGCCCACCGGCCGAGGACGAGTCTGTTCGGGCAGGACGCGTACCCCGATCTGCACACGAAGGCGGCAGCGCAGCTCGAGTCGCTGGTGCGCGACCATGCGCTTGTGGACGGCAACAAACGACTCGGCTGGCTCGCGACGTTCGTCTTCTACCGGCTCAATGGGCACCTGCTCGATGCCCCGGAGAACCCCGCGTACGATCTCGTCATCGCGACGGCCGAGGGCAGGACCGAGGTGGCAAGCATCGCCGCCACACTTGCGAAGTGGGCACGGCCCGTCTCCGAACCCGACGAGTAGGGAAAGAGCGCGCGTGAAGATCCTGCTGTGGCACGGCTATCTGCTGTCCGGCTCCGGTTCGAACGTCTACACGGCCAATGTCGCGCGGGTCTGGCGTGAGCAGGGCCACGACGTCCTGCTGCTCTGCCAGGACCGGCACACGGACGAGCTGCCGTTCGTGGACGAGTACGGCGAGTTCTCCGCCGACAACGCCACTCTCGTCTGCCGTCCGGTGCACGCGCGGCTCGGAGCCGGGCGGCTGCGCGTCGCACGTCCCGCGATCGGCGAGATCCTCCCCGTCTACGTATGGGACCCGTACGAGGGCTTCACCGCGAAGCGGTTCGTCGACCTCGACGACGCCGAGCTCGACCACTACGTCCGCGCGAACGTCGACGCGCTCACCACGGCGGTGCGCACGTTCGAGCCCGACGTCGTGCTCGTCGGCCACGAGGTGATGGGGCCGTACATCGCGCGCCTGGTGCGTGAGCGCACCGGCACGGGCTACGCCGTCAAGCTGCACGGCAGCGCGCTCGAGTACGCCGTCAAGCTGCAGCCCAGGTACGCGCGGTACGCCGAGCGGGGTTTCGCGACCGCGGACGCCGTCATCGGCACGAGCAGGTACATGTGCGACGCCGCGGCGCAGGCGGTACCCGGCGACTGGCCGACGAGGTCGGCCGTGGTCAACCCCGGCTGCGACGTCGACGTGTTCACACCCCGCCCCCGCGACCCGGGCGCGCCGCCGACGGCCGGCTTCGTCGGCAAGCTGATCGCGGCGAAGGGCCCGCAGAACCTGCTCGCGGCGCTCGGCCGCACCACCACACCCGGCCTGCGTGCCGTCCTGGTCGGATACGGCGAGGACGCCGACGCCCTGCGCGCGCTGCACGATGCGCTCGTCGCGGGCGAGCTCGGCAAGGCGGCCGAGCTCGTCGGCGGCGACCCGGTGGCCGCGCACTGCCGGGCGTTCCTGGGGTCGGGGGACGCCGGCGCGGCGTACCTCGACCGCGTCGGCAGGGTGCCGGTCGAGTGGCCGGGACGGCTCGACCACGACCGGCTGCCAGGCGTGCTGCCCGGGTTCGATGTGCTCGTGGTGCCGTCCGAGGTGCCGGAGGCGTTCGGCATGGTCGGCGCGGAGGCCGCGGCGGCGGGCGTGATCCCGATCGTGCCGCGGCACTCGGGCATCGGCGAGATCGGCACGGCCGCCGAGGCGGCGCTCGGGACGCCGGGCCTGCTGACCTACGACCCGGGCGATCCCGTGCGCGGCATCGCCGAGCGGCTCGACGCCGTGCTCGCGCACGACGCCGCCGTCCGCGCCGACATGGCCGCCGCCCTCGTCCGGCTCGCGCACGACCGCTGGTCCTGGCACCGCGTCGCCGACAACCTGCTGGCCGCGTGCACCGGGTGACGCGGGGAACCCCCCGAACGGGGTCGCCGCGGCCGCACCCGACGGGCCGGCGAGGATCCCGACGGTGGTGATCGCGGGCAGGCATCACCGTTGCGTGAGGCCCACGCGGGTGACCGCCTCGACCACCAGGTCGAAGTAGCGCCGGACGTCCACGTCGACCGCGACGAGCGCGTTGTCCGGCTCGCCGGTCACGTGGTGCAGGTCCACCGCGGTGGCCCCCGACGTGTAGGTCCCCGCGGTCTCGACGCGCACCGGCGCGGGCACGCACCCG
Organism: Acidothermales bacterium; assembly: GCA_017354575.1. Lineage (GTDB taxonomy): Bacteria > Actinomycetota > Actinomycetes > Streptosporangiales > WHST01 > WHST01. The sequence goes on from JAFMQP010000027.1 coordinate 8,995, forward strand.
ACGACCGACCTGTCGATCACCCGGGCCACCGCCATCGGGTCGTGCAGCGGCGGGCCCGGCAGGCCGTAGACGCGTTCGTACGCCGCCGCGTAGAACGTCATCAGGTCCGCGCACACGTCCGCGACATCCGTGCCCACCGCGCGGATGCGCGCGACGACGTCGGGGGTGACGAGCGCCTGGTGTGTCGCGTTGAGGCCGACCATGGTGACGTCGAGGCCGCTGCCGAACACGATCTCCGCGGCCTCCGGGTCGACTGCGATGTTGAACTCGGCGTACGGGGACGTGTTTCCCCGTCCCGTCGAGCCGCCCATCAGCACGATCTCGGCGATCCCTTCACGTACCTCGGGGTACCGGTCGAGCAGCGTGGCGATGTTCGTCAGCGGGCCCGTCGGGACGAGCGTCACCGGCTCCGGACGGTCGAGCAGCAGCCCGCGCATCAGCTCGACGGCGGGCTCGTCGCTGACGCCGACCGTCGGCTCGCCGAACGCCGGACCGTCGAGCCCGGACTCACCGTGGATATGCGCGGCGACGCGGCGCGGGCGCCGTAACGGCCGGTCCGCGCCCGCCGCGATCGGCACTCCGGTGATACCGGCCACCGTGCAGACTCGCCGCGCATTGAGCGTGCACTTGTCCAGAGTCTGGTTACCCGCGACGGTGGTGATCGCGAGCAGGTCGAGACTGGGATCCGCCGCGGCCAGCAGGATCGCCAGCGCGTCGTCGTGCCCAGGGTCGCAGTCGAGGATCACGGCGACCATTGAACGGCCCCTTTTCGTAGGTTCTGCCCGGTCATCGTGGCAACATAGTGCGGAGCATACGAGCGACGGTCTACAGGGCGGTGGGCTGCTGTTCCAGCGGGTCCCGCCTGACGTGTGTGTTGCGAGGGGGCCGAAGTGACAGCAGCAGCGGCGGCACAGCCGGGCAGGATTCGGAGCCTGGTTCCCGCGAGGATGGACCGACTGCCGTGGACGCGCTTCCACTGGCTCATCATCATCGGCCTCGGGGTCTCCTGGATCCTCGACGGCCTCGAGATCCAGCTCATCTCCACGCTCGGCACCGTCTGGCAGCACCCCGACGGCGGTCTCGGTATCAGCGCGGGCCAGGTCGGCACGGTGAACTCCTCGTACCTCCTCGGTGAGGTGGTCGGCGCACTGGTGTTCGGTTACCTCACGGACCGGCTCGGCCGGCGCCGGCTGTTCCTCGTCACGATCGCGACGTATCTCATCTTCAGCGGCGCCGCCGGGCTGTCGTGGAACTACTCGTCGCTGATCGTGTTCCGCTTCATCGCCGGCATGGGCATCGGCGGCGAGTACACCGCGATCAACTCCGCGATCGACGAGCTGATCCCGGCCCGCTACCGCGGCCGCGTCGACATCGGCATCAACGGCACCTACTGGGGCGGCGCGATGTTGGGCTCCGCCATCTCGCTGTTCCTGCTCAACCCGAACGTGCTCCCCGTCTTCTGGGGCTGGCGGGTCGCCTGCTTCCTCGGTCCGGCCATCGGCATCTTCGTCATCGTCATGCGGACCATGATCCCGGAGAGTCCACGCTGGCTCATGACGCACGGCAAGGCCGACGAGGCCGAGGCGACCGTCGACGAGATCGAGTCGCGCGCGAAAGCGCACGGCTTCGAGATCGAACCGGTGCCACAGAGCAAGGCGCTCGAGATAGTCCACCGCAAACCAGTGAACTACATCGAGATCGCCCGGGTGTTGTTCCGGGACTACCCGACCCGGTCGTTCCTCGGGTTCACGATGATGGTGACCCAGGCGTTCCTCTACAACGCCATCTTCTTCAGCCAGGCACTGGTACTGGCGAACTTCTACCACATCGAGTCGCAGCACATCGGGTACTTCATCTTCCCGTTCGCGGTGGGCAACCTGCTCGGTCCGTTGATCCTGGGGCCCTTGTTCGACACCTGGGGCAGACGCAAGATGATCCTCGGCACGTACGCGCTCTCGTCGATCGTGCTGGCGATCAGCGCGGTGCTGTTCAACGCCGGCACGTTGACGGCGACCACGCAGACGGTGTTCTGGTGCGTGGCGTTCTTCTTCGCCTCGGCCGGGGCGTCGTCGGCGTACCTGACGGTCAGCGAGATCTTCCCGCTCGAGTTGCGCGGTCAGGCGATCTCGTTCTTCTTCGCCATCTCGCAGGCCGCGGGCGGCGTCGCGGCACCGTCCATCTTCGGTGCGCTCATCGGCAAGGGAACCGACCGCGGACCGCTCACGATCGGGTACTTCGTCGGCGCGGGCGTCATGCTGATCGGCGGCCTGGTCGCGTGGTTCTTCGGCGTGAACGCCGAACGCAAGTCGCTCGAGGACATCGCCGACCCGCTCTCCGCCGTGGGACGGATAGGCAGCACGCGCCAGAAGGGAGCGTCTCCGCTCGGGGCATGACCGACCGGACTGGTCGGTTATCTCGCCGGCTCGCCTCCGTCGCCTACAGGGGCAGGCCCGTTCATAACGTTTGCGGCGTTCCCGCTTGACATGCCTGTCGCGGCCTGAGAAGGATGATCCGGTCCGCTTCCGGTGGCGAGAGGTCCGGCGTGATCGAGTTCGAATCCGTCACCAAGCGCTTCCCTGGCGGCGGCGTTGGTGTCGAGGACGTGAGCCTCACCATCCCGACGGGGAAGATCACCGTCTTCGTCGGTCCGTCAGGCTGCGGCAAGACGACGTCCCTGCGGATGATCAACCGAATGCTCGAACCCTCGTCAGGCCGCATCCTGCACGACGGCCAGGACGTCGCCAAGCTCGACAAGGCGAAGCTGCGCCGCGGCATGGGCTACGTCATCCAGCAGGTCGGCCTGCTCCCCCACCGCACGATCGTCGACAACGTCTGCACTGTCCCGTTCCTGCTCGGCCGGTCCAAGGCGCGGGCCAGGGCGGACGCCGTGGCGCTGCTCGAGCGTGTCGGCCTCGATCCCGTCATCGCCAAGCGTTATCCGGCGCAGCTGTCCGGCGGGCAGCAGCAGCGCGTCGGCGTCGCCAGGGCGCTCGCGGCCGACCCGCCGGTGATGCTGATGGACGAGCCGTTCAGCGCCGTCGACCCGATCGTCAGGGAAAGCCTGCAGGACGAGTTCCTGCGGCTGCAGCACGACCTCGGCAAGACCATCGTGTTCGTCACACACGACGTCGACGAGGCGGTCAAGCTCGGCGACCAGGTCGCGGTCTTCGGCGGCGGCGGCAGGCTCGTCCAGGTGGACGCGCCCGAGGACCTGCTCGGCCGGCCGCGCAACGCGTTCGTCGCGAGCCTGATCGGCCGCGACCGCGGATACCGCAGGCTGTCGTTCGTCCCCGCACGCGACCTGCCGTCGCACGACGTCGTCACCGTGAGCACCGACGCCACGACGCGCGAGGTGCACGAGACCTCCGAGCGCACCGGCAAGAGCTGGGTGCTCTCGGTGGACTCCGACGGCAGGCCGGTGTCGTGGCTGGACGGCCGCGGCGACGGGGACGACCTCGGGCGGGTTCCCGTCGGGAACACGTTCACCGACGACGACTCGTGCCGGGCCGCGCTCGACGGCGCGCTCGCCTCCCCCGCCGGTCTCGCCGTCCACGTCGACGCGGACGGGCGGGTCGTCGGCGGCGTCGGGCACGACGAGATCGCGCGGTACGTCACGTCGTTGCGCAGCGCCGAGGGCGGGACGGCCGAGGACGCCGGGCAGGACGCCGCAGTCGAGGCGGATGCGTGATCGAGTTCCTGAGCGTCAACCAGGGCCGGATCCTGGGCGATCTGGAGCAGCACCTCTATCTGTCACTGCTGCCCATCATCATCGGACTCGTGATCGCGATACCGCTCGGCATGCTCGCCGCGAACAGCAGATGGGCCAACGCGCCGCTGCTGGGACTGTCGAGCGTCACGTACTCGATCCCGTCGCTGGCGCTGTTCATCGCGATGCCCGGTATCATCGGCACGAAGATCCTCGACCCGATAAACGTGGTCATCGCCCTCAGCCTCTACACCACGGCGTTGCTGTTCCGCAGTGTGCTCGACGGGCTCAGGGCGGTGCCGGAGCCGGTCAAGCAGGCGTCCACCGCGATGGGCATGCGCCGGGCACGGCAACTGCTCACGGTCGAGCTACCCGTCGCGATCCCTGTCGTAGCAGCCGGTCTGCGCGTCGCCGCTGTCTCCAACATCAGCCTGGTGAGCGTCGGCGCGCTGATCGGCGTCGGCGGGCTGGGCGACCTGTTCACGTACGGGTTCCAGATCGGCTCGTACTACTACATCGGTTCGGGCATCGTGCTGTCCGTCCTGTTGGCGCTGATCGCCGACGTCGTGATCGTCGTGATCCAGCGCATCGCGACGCCGTGGACGAGGGCGAGGGCGGCGCGCTGATGTCCGGACTGCTCAGCTTCCTCTTCACGGCGCAGAACTGGGCGCTGACCCCTGACGGCGTACCCGCCAGGCTCGGCGAGCACCTGCTGTACACGGCGATCACCCTCGTCATCGCGTTCGTCATCGCGTTCCCCGTCGGGCTGCTGATCGGCCACACCGGCAGGGGCGCGTTCCTCGCGATCAACATCGGCAACGCCGGACGCGCCCTGCCGACACTCGGCCTGCTGACGCTGCTCGTGCTGCTGATGGCACTCGGCATCCTGCCGGTCATCATCGCGCTGGTGATCCTTGCGATCCCACCGATCATGACCAACACGTACGCGGGCATCCGATCCGTCGAGCCGGACATCGTCGACGCCGCGCGCGGCATGGGCATGACCGAGCTGCAGGTGCTGTTCCAGGCGGAGCTGCCCGCGGCGTTGCCCGTCATCGTCGGTGGTCTGCGCACCGCGACGCTGCAGGTCGTGTCGACGGCGACGGTGGCGGCGTACGTCGCGCTCGGCGGGCTCGGCCGGTTCCTCATCGACGGCCAGGACCAACAGGACTACCCACAGATGTTCGCGGGCGCGGTGCTGGTCGCATTGCTCGCGATCCTGCTCGACGTCGTGTTCGTCGGGCTCAGATACGTCGCGGCTCCCGGCGGGCTCGCGGCGCGCAGGAAGACACCGACGAGGCGGGCGGCGTCGGCCTCGTGACGATGAGAAGGAGTCCAACGATGCGACGCATGCTCGTCGTGCTTGTCACGGCCGCGGCTACCGTCCTCGCGCTCGGCGGGTGCGGTGGTGGCGGAAACCCGCTGAAGGGCGGCGGAGGAGGCGGCGGCTCGAGCACCACGATCACCGTGGGCTCGGCCAACTTCCCCGAGAACTCGCTGCTCGCGGAGATCTACGCCCAGGCACTGGAGGCCAAGGGCGTCAAGGTCACCCGCAAGTTCAACATCGGCACCCGGGAGGCGTACATCCCGGCGCTGAAGGACGGTTCCATCGACCTGTTGCCGGAGTACACGGGGAACCTGCTCTCGTACCTGAAGGAGGGCAAGGTGCCCGGCAACAACCTCAGCGCCGACAAGGTGTACACCGACACCAAGGCCGCGTTGCCGTCGAACCTCGAGCTGCTCGACAAGGCGTCCGCCGAGGACAAGGACGCGATCACGGTGAGCCAGGCGACGGCGTCCAAGTACAACCTGAAGTCGATCGCGGACCTCAAGTCGCACGCGAGCACGCTCACCATCGGTGGCCCGCCCGAGTTCGAGAAGCGGTTCGCCGGCCTCGTCGGCCTGAAAGACCTGTACGGGCTGAAGTTCAAGCAGTTCAAGAAGCTCGACACCGCGGGACCGATCACCGTCAAGGCGCTGAAGGACGGCAACGTCGACGCAGCCGACCTGTTCACGACCGACCCTGCGGTGGCAGCGAACAACTTCCTCGCCCTGCAGGACCCGAAGCAGCTGTTCCTGGCGCAGAACGTCACGCCGCTCATCAACAAGAAGAAGGCGGACGGCAAGGTCACCAGCGCGCTCGACGCCATCTCGGCGAAGCTCACCACGGACGAGCTCAAGGGCCTGGTGAAGCAGGTCGTCACCGACAAGAAGGACCCGGCGACCGTGGCCAAGACCTGGCTCACCCAGAAAGGCATCACCAAGTAGCGACCGTTACCCTTTCACCCACGAGGGTCTGGTTGATCATGTTCTCATGATCAACCAGAGCTTCACACGGTCTGCAGGGTGTGGGAAGCCCAGGTTCGTCGCGGGATGTGCGTAACCCGAGCCGGCACAACGGTTGTCCACAACCTGGCGTCGGGCGGCTCCACGACGCCGCTACCTGGGCGACAGTCGGGCCATGGACAGACGACTGCAGACCGTCGCCGCCGACCAGGGCGGTGTCTTCACGCGGGCCCAGGCCTGCCGGTACGGCTACGACGACGAGCGCATCCAGCGAATGGTGCGCAGTGGTCGATGGCATCGCATCCGGCGCGGCGCCTACACCGATCGACAAGCCTACGAGGGCTTGGGCGCTCTCGACCGCCATCGCATCCTGATGCGCGCCGTCCACCTGTCGCTCGGCGACCGCGTCGCGTTCAGCCACACCTCCGCCGCGCTCGCCCATGGCTTCGACCTGTGGGCGGTCGATCTGACCCGCGTGCACGTGACGCGACTCGACGGCGGCGCCGGCCGAGTCGAACGCGACCTTCATCATCACGTCGGCGAACTCGCCGACGGCGACGTCACCCGCGTCGACGGCTTACCGACCACCGCACCTACGAGGACCGTCCTCGAGACGTCCATGATCGTCCCGGTCGAGCAGGGTCTCGTCGTCGCCGACTCCGCGCTCCGGATGGGCGCGGTCTCTAGGGAACGGTTGCGAGAGCTGCTCGAGTCGAGCCGGGAGTGGCCCGGAGCGCGCGATGCGGGTGCGGTGGTGTCGCTGGCGGACGGCAGGGCCGAGAGCGCAGGCGAGACGCGGGCCAGGCTCGCGATGAGCGACGCCGGCCTGCCGGCACCCGAGTTGCAGGTGGACATATGCGACCGCTTCGGGACGCTCGTCGGCCGGGTGGATTTCCTGTTCCCCGAGCAGAACACGATCGTCGAGTTCGACGGCAAGGTGAAATACGACGGCACGTACGGTGAGCCGTCCGACGTGGTGTACGAGGAGAAGCTCCGCGAGGATCGACTTCGCGAGATGGGCTACGAGTTCGTCCGCATCACGTGGGCCGACCTGGGGAACCCCGCGCGTCTGGCCGCACGCATCCGGCACGCGTTCGCCCGTGCTGAGGCACGACGCACAGCCGCCTTCACACGATGAACCAGTGCTTCCCACACCTTGCAGACCGTGCGAAGCCTTGGTTGATCATGAGAACATGATCAACTGTGACCCTGCCGGTGGGCGGAACGTGGCGTCAGGAGCGGGTCCAGGTCACGGTGAGCTCGTTGCGCTGGCCGAAGCGTTCCAGGTGGCTGCCGGCCACGTCCTCGACGCGGGCGAGGTCGTCGTCGGTCGCGGCCTCCGCGGCGAGCACGAGCACGCCGTCCTCCGCCGCCAGCTCGCACGTCCCGAACGGGAACGGCAGCACGCCGGTGGCGCCGTCCCAGCTGGCGTCGATCCTGCGGCCCAGGTGGCTCGTCAGCTGCTTCGCGTACCGCGCCGGCGTCTCCGTACGCACCTCGGCCCGTGACGTGGGCATGCACACTCCAAGAAGTGAGGTGGACCTTACCCGCGGAGTCTACCTACTGGAGGTAGTTGCGGACCTCGCGCGCGCTGCGTACCTCGGTGCTGCTCGGGTCGGTGCCCGCGTCGATCGCGGCACGGCGCCGGCGCAGCAGGTCCCAGCACTGGTCGAGCTCGGACTCGACGTCCTCCAGGCGCTGCCGTTCTTCCGCACCGTCGATCGCGCCCTGCGCCATCCGCGCCCGCAGCGTGTGCTCCTCGTCGACGAGCCGGTGCACGCGCCCGAGTATCTCGTTGTTCTCCACGGCCAGCCCTCCCGCAACCACGTCCCGGGCAACGCGCCCAGTCTCTCCCACGGCCGTTCGAAACGAAAACCCCTCGCGGCCCATTCCGCCGCGTGCTCGGGGAGCGACCGCACTGGTGAAATTCCTACCCAGCGTTGACATCGCCCGTCGAATAGGTGCAACGCGCGGCGCACCGGTCTACTCTTGGCACCACCCTGGGGGCGGTGTGGCCCGGCCCGGGGGGTTCCGGCGGTGGCGGATTCTGTAGAGGAGACCGGCATGTTACGGCGATTCCCGCGTTGGGCGGCGGTCACCACGGCACTCGCCGCGGCGACCCTGCTCGTCCTTTCCGGCAGCGCCGTCGCGGCACCGTCCGCGGCGAGCACGCAGGACCGGCACGTCCGGTACCTGCAGTGGGACGACCCGACAGGCTTCGCGACCGGCACCGCCGACGGCGTGCAGGTCGGCGAGGACGGCTCGCTGCGCCTGAGCCGCGACACGACCCCGGCGCAGTACACCGACCCCTACGGCGAGGGCACCGCCCGCTCGTACGCGTCCGGCAGCTGGACCTCGCCCGTCCGCAGCATCGGTTTCGGCGCCACGGAGGCGGTCGCGTCCTGGAACGCGAAGACCCCCACGGGCAGCTGGGTGCAGACCGAGCTGCGCGGTCACCGGTCGAGCGGCGACGGCTGGACCAAGTGGTACGTGATGGGCCGGTGGTCCTCCGGCGACGAATTCGCCAAGGGCGACATCCACCGCACGTCCCTCGACGGCCAGGGCGACGACGACGCCGAAATCTGGAC
>JAFMQP010000203.1 GCA_017354575.1 Acidothermales bacterium
CTCGTACCGCACCGCGCCGATGGGCTTCCCCTGGCCCGACGGCATCGACGAGGTGCCGCTGCTGTCGAAGGTCGAGGGCAACACGGCGCACTTCGCCGACGGGACGACACGGGACGTGGACGCCATCGTGCTGTGCACGGGCTACCAGCACGCGCTCACGTTCGTCGACGACAGTCTCCGGCTGCGCACGAACAACGTGCTCTACACACCGAGCCTGTACAAGGGCATCTTCTGGCTCGACAACCCGAACATGATGTACGTCGGGATGCAGGACCAGTACTACACGTTCACGCTGTTCGACGCGCAGGCCTGGTACGCGCGCGACTACGTGCTCGGCCGGGTCACCCTGCCCGGCCGCGCCGACATGGCCGCGGACATCGACAAATGGCGTACCCGGCTCGACGGTCTCGCGGACGCGTTCGAGGAGATCGACTTCCAGGCCGACTACATCGCCGAACTGCTCGCCGAGGTCGACTACCCCGCCTTCGACCTCGACCTCACCCGCGCCCACTTCAAGACCTGGGAGCACCACAAGACCGAGAGCATCACCGGTTACCGCGACCAGGCGTTCACCTCGCCGTGCACGTCGAGCCAGTCCCCTGTGCACCACACGCCGTGGTGGCAGGAGCTGGACGACTCGATGGCGACGTTCCTCGCCGACGGAAAGTCCTGACGGCTCAGCGGTTCAGGGCACGCGCCGCGCGGGCGACGACGCGGTCGGTAAGCGTGTGGGCGCGGCGGCGTGCCGCGTCCCGCCCCGCGCGCGACTCCGCGAGCAGCCGGCCCGCGTCGACGGACGCGTCGCGCAGCGAACGCTCGTAACCGTGTGCCCACGACGTGATGCTGTCGACGGTCGCCTCGGGATGGAACTGCACGCCGATGTGCGGGCCGTACGCGTACGCCTGGCACGCGGCAGGCGTCGTGGCGAGCACGGCGGCACCAGGCGGCGGCTCGAAGACGTCGAGGTGCCACACCATCCACGGCCCGGCCTCCAGCAGCGCGGCGTCCGTGGTCTCGACCCGCAGCCAGCCGATCTCCGGTCCGGACGGCGACGCGTAGACGCGGCCACCGAGCACGCGTGCCAGCAGCTGCGCGCCGAAGCAGATACCGAACACCGGCACGCCGGCGCCGACCGCGGCGGACAGCAGCTCCCACTCCGGCCGCAGGTACGGCAGCGACTCGTCGTACGCCGAGTCGTCCGAGCCGAGCGGGACGACGAGGTCGTACGCCGCTGGGTCGGGCTACCCGCCCGCCTGCGCGCGCACGACGTCGACGTGCGCGCCGAGCTCGGTCAGCCGGTCGCCCACGTAGCCGGGCGGGCAGTCGTCCTGATGCTGCACGAACAACACACGCCGCACGTCAGCTCCACGGGAACGGCGAGTGGCTGGTGGGGTGCAGCCGGCCGGTCTCGTACCGGGAGAACCGGAACGGCTCGAGCAGCGTCCGCGGCGTGCCGAGGATCTCGTCGGCGACGAGCGCGCCGACGCCGATCATCTTGTAGCCGTGGTTGGAATCCGCGATCACGTAGGCATTCTGCCGGAACGTGTCGAACACCGGGAAGCTGTCCGGCGTGAACGCGCCGATGCCGCCCGACGGCTCGTCCTTGTACAGCGTGCGCTGGCCCTCGAACCGCTTGTGGCAGTGCGCCAACGCGGACGTCCACATCCGCACGAAGTCGTCGCCCACGACGAACTCCGGGCTCGCGGGTCCGTACGGGTCGACGGCGACGTCGCCGGCAGGGCGGTCCAGTCGCACGGGGGACGCACCGCCCTGCACGCCGCCGAACGAGAAGTCCGGCTTGTAGTACACGCCCCACATCCGGTCAGTGACGAGAGTGCCGTCCATGTCGTCGTAGAGCGGCGCGGAGGAGTCGATGTGCACGACGGGCGGCAGCTCGCCGCGGCTGTCGGTGAACGTCTGCGGGTCGACGCCGAGCGTACCCTCCTGCAGGGCCCAGTACGTCCACATCGGCGTGTCCGCGTGCACCGTGCCGTCCGGCGTCGTCACCGGGATCCGGCTCGGCAGGTCGAGCATCGCCCAGATGTCGCGCACCCACGGGCCGACCGCGACGACCAGCTGCTCGCAGGCGACGTCGCCGGCGTCGGTCCGCACAGCCGTCACGGCGCCGCCCTCGACGGTGACGCCGGTCACCTGGACGCCGGTGCGGATGGTGACGCCGAGCGCGAGTGCCTTCGCCGCGAGGCCGTGCAGCGACGCCCGGTTGTTGGCGTACCCGCCGCGCTTCTCGTGCAGGACGACGGAGCTGCCCGGCGCCTGCCAGTCGGGGAACATGTCGGTGAGGTAGACGCGGCTCGCGTCGGCGCCGTCGACCAGCTCGGACTCGTAACCGATCGCCGCCTGCTCGGCGTAGATCTGCCCGACGTCCGCGCGCATCTCCTCCGGCGCGATCTGCAGGTACCCCACCGGGTGGTACGCGAACGCCTCGGGGTCGGAGTCCCACACGTCCACCGAGTGCGCCATCAGCTCACGCATCGCGGGCTGGAAGTAGTTGTTCCTGATGACGCCGCACGCCACGCCGGACGCGCCGGCACCGATCTTTCCCTTGTCGATCACGAGGACGTCCGCGCCGCTCCCCCGTCCCGTCGACTCGAGCCGGCGGGCGAGATGCCATGCGGTGGAAAGGCCGTGGATCCCGGCGCCGATCACCAGATACCGAACCGATTGTCGCGTCATGTCGCTCACCTCGCGGGAGGCGTGTAGTATTGCCTTATCGGCAATAGTATTTCACTTCTAGGGGGGACCCTACTATGCCCCGCACCGGCAGGCCAGCCGTCCGCCGGGTCGAGGCCGTCCAGCGGGCGGTGTCCGTCCTCGACGTGCTCGCGACCGGCACGCCGGATCTCGGCACCAGCGAGATCGCCAGGCGGACGGGCATCAACATCAGCAGCGTCTCCCGGCTGCTCGCCACGCTCGTCGACACCGGGCTCGCCCAGTACCAGCCGGACACGGGCAGGTACCGGCTCGGCATGCGCATCCTGCAGCTCGCGAGCGCGGCGCGGCAGAGCTTCGACCTGCGCACCCTCGCGCGCCCGTACCTCGAGGAGCTCAGCGAGCTCACCGGCGAGACCGCCACGCTGTCGTTCCCCGGCACCCACGACGTGCTCACCGTCGACTTCGCGCAGAGCGAGGCGTCCGTCCGCAGCGTCGCGTCGATCGGGCGCAACAGCGTCGCGCACGCCACCGCCACGGGCAAGGTCTTCCTCGCGTGGGGCGGCACACCGCCTGCCGGGAAGCTCACGGCGTACACCGACCGCACCCTCACCGACCGCCGCGCCCTCGACAAGGAGGTGGCCAGGGTACGCGAACGCGGCTGGGCGCAGGCGTTGCGCGAACGCGAGGACGACCTCAACGGGCTCGCCGTGCCCGTGCTCGACGGCGCCGGCCGGCTGGTCGCGATCCTCGGCGTCCAGGGCCCGTCCACCCGGTTCACCCAGCGGGCGATCCGGGCCGCCGTGGCGCCGGTGACCGAGCGCGCGGGACTGCTCGCATCCGTCCTGTGAGCTGCTAGACAGGACGCATGACCATCATCAGCGGGCTGCGTACCGCCGACATCCGGTTCCCCACGTCGACGCAGCTCGACGGCTCGGACGCGATGAACCCCGACCCGGACTACTCGGCGGCGTACGTCGTCGTGCAGTGCGACGACGGCAGCGAGGGCTACGGGTTCACGTTCACCACCGGGCCGGGCAACGACGTGCAGCTCGCGGCGACGACGGCGCTCGCGCCGCTCGTCGTCGGCCGGCCGGTCGACACGCTCGTCGAGGATCTCGGCGGGATCGGCCGTGTCCTCACGCACGAACCGCACCTGCGGTGGCTGGGACCGGAGAAGGGCATCGTGCACATGGCGATCGGCGCGGTGCTGAACGCGTTGTGGGACCTCGCCGCCCGTCGCGCGGGCAAGCCGGTGTGGCGGCTGCTCGCCGAGCTCAGCCCGGAGGCGCTCGTCGACCTGGTCGACTTCCGCTACCTCACCGACGCGCTCACCCCTGCCGAGGCGACCGACCTGCTGCGAGCCGCGCAGCCGGGCCGCGCCGAACGCACCGCACACCTGCTCGCGCACGGCTTTCCGGCGTACGCCACCACGCCCGGCTGGCTCGGCTACCCCGACGACAAGCTCGTCCGGCTCACTCGTGAGGCGATCGCCGACGGATTCCCGCTCGTCAAGCTGAAGGTCGGCGCCGACGTCGACGACGACATCCGGCGGCTCGGCCTCGCCCGCGAGGCGGTCGGCCCCGACGTGCTCCTCGCGGTCGACGCCAACCAGCGCTGGGACACGGCGGACGCCGTCGCCTGGATGCGCCGGCTCGCGCCGTTCGACCCGTACTGGATCGAGGAACCCACCAGCCCGGACGACATCCTCGCGCACCGCGCGATCAGGCAGCAGCTCGCGCCGGTCAGGGTCGCGTCGGGCGAGCACATCCACAACCGGGTGATGGTCAAGCAGTTCCTGCAGGCCGGCGCGCTCGACGTGCTCCAGCTCGACGCCGCGCGCGTCGGCGGCGTCAACGAGAACGTCGCGATCCTGTTGCTGGCAGCCAAGTTCGGCGTCCCGGTGTGCCCGCACGCCGGCGGCGTCGGACTGTGCGAGCTCGTCCAGCACCTCGCGATGTTCGACTACGTCGCCGTCGCCGGACTCGACGACGACCGGATGGTCGAGTACGTCGACCACCTGCACGAGCACTTCGAGGACCCCGTGGTCATCCGCTCGGGACGGTACGTCGCGCCCGCCCGTCCCGGGTTCTCCGCGCGGATCCTCGACGAGAGCATCGCGGCGTACGAGTACCCCGGCGGCTCCGCCTGGACGGCTATCCGGGGCGGAGCCTGAGGCCGGCCATCCCGCCGTCGACGGCGAGCCAGGTGCCCGTCGTCGAGCCCGCCGCCGGGTCGGCGAGATACGCGATCGCGCCGGCGACCTCGGCAGCGGACACCAGCCGGCCGTGCGGCTGCCGCGCCTCCAACGCCGTGCGCTCCGCCGCGGGATCGTCGGCGGCGTCCAGCAACCGGCCCACCCACGGCGTGTCCGCCGTGCCCGGCGTGACCGCGTTGACCCGGACGCCCTCGCGCACCAGGTCGGCCGCCGTCGCAAGCGTCAGCGAGAGCACCGCGCCCTTGCTCGCCGAGTACAGCGCGCGCGACGGCAGGCCCGCGGTGGACGCGATCGACGCGACGTTCACGATCGCCGCCCGCTCCGACCGGCGCAGGTACGGCAGCGCCGCACGCGTCACCCGAACCAGCCCGAACACGTTGACCTCGAAGACGTTCCGCCACTCCGCGTCGTCGTTGGCGCTGATGTCGCCCCGCGCGCCGATGCCGGCACAGTTGACGAGCACGTCCAGCCCACCGAGCCAGTCGGCGGCGGCGTCGACCGCGGTACGCACCTGCGCGTCGTCGGTGACGTCCGCGACGAACGCGCCGTCGACGGGCGTGCGGTCGAGCACGGCCACGTGGGCGCCGCGGTCCGCGAACAGCTCGGCGGTCGCCGCGCCGATGCCGGACGCTCCGCCGGTGACGAGGGCCCGTACACCGTCGAACGAGTCAGCCATGCCAGGTGCCGTCCTTTCCCGTACGTCCGCCTGACCGTCCGGCGCGGGTGCGCGACGAGCGCGCGGGCGGCTGGGCTCGCCCGCCAGGCGAAACCCACCATCCCATGCAGCCGCGGCCGGGCGATCGGCACCGCACGCAGCCCCGGGCCGCGCACCGTCGTCGCCGGCACCACCGCCGCGCCGAGGCCCTGTGCGGCGAAGCGCAGCAGCATCCGCGGGTCGCTCGCCTCGAACGTGATCAACGGCCGGAAGCCGGCACGTGCGCACGCGTCGTCGAGGATCCCGCGCAACGCGGCTCCACGCGGCATGCTCACGAGTGGCGTGTCGGGAACGCCGTCAGCGTCACGCTGCGTCGGCCGGCGAGCGGGTCGTCCGGGCGGACCGCCGCGACGACGGTGTCGTCGGCGACGACCTCGATCTCGATGCCCTCCGGCGGCTCCAGCCCACCGCGACGAACGACGGGCGTACCTGATGAGTGTCCTGTCGCCACTGTCCGGGGTCGAGGCCGGCACCGCACGGGACCGGCACGAGGCGCTCGCCGCCGCGTTGTCCCGATATGTGCGGAGACGATTTCTCGACTACCTGTACGGCGCCACCGCCACACCTGAACAGATACGTGCCGCATACGAACCGGACGACTACCGGCTGCTCACCGAGCTGAAATTTGTTACTACCCGCAGAACATGTTCCGCCTCGACCGTCCGGTTCCGGCGGCGAAATGACCCGGCCCGGCGATTTCGCCAACGTCCGGACATCGATGAGCGCGAGGGGTTCCCACGAGTCCGACGTGGCGCTACCCTCTAGTGAAACTTTGAGTCGTGACGATAAACATGACTCGAGGCCCGTATGCCCTGGCTCATCCACTCCGGCGCGAGGAGGTCATGGGATGGCATCGGACGACGCCGCGAGGACGGGTGAACCGGTCGCGACAGCGGCGGTCGAGGAACGTCAGCTGCTGAAGGCCATGTCCTGGTGGGACGGCTTCATGGTCGCGCTCGCCAACCCCGGGTTCCTGGTCGCCGCCCTCGGCGGCTCGATCGCCGGGCTCGGCACGCTCGGCGCGACCGTGCTGTGGACCGTCTCCGTGGCGCTCGGCCTGTTCCAGAACGCCATCTACGCCGAGCTCGCGACGATGTTCCCGCTGAAGTCCGGCGGCATCGGCCTGTTCGCACACGAGGCGTGGCGCAGGTACTTCTCGCCCATCGGCCCGCTCGCGACGTTCGGCTACTGGTTCGCGTGGTCGACCGTGCTTTCCATCAGCGGGCTGATCGCGGGCACGCTGCTGCACACCCAGTTCTTCCCGACGACGAACTTCTCCGTCACGGCAGCACACTTCCACCTAGACCTGCCGGTGCTCATCGGCATCGTGTTCGTGCTGATGGTCTGGTTCTTCGGAGCACGCGGCATCCGGGCGTCCGTCTGGTTCTCGTACGTCACGGGCATCCTGCTGATGCTCCCGCTGCTCGTGATGATGCTGCTCCCCTACCTCACGTCCGACTGGCACGCCGCCAACATGCAGTGGAACATCGGCAGCGGGACGGCCGG